>DATCZX010000355.1:0-5826 GCA_036525695.1 Gammaproteobacteria bacterium
TAGCGCTCGGCGATCAGCGCGCGCAGGTCGTCGAGCGCCTCGTTGGCCAGGTTGACCGAGTCGGTGCGCATGTAGCTGATCAGGCCGACCGACTCGCCGTGGCCGATGTCGACCCCCTCGTAGAGCTGCTGCGCGGTGCGCATGGTGCGCTGGGTGGTGAAGCGCAGCTTGCGCGCCGCCTCCTGCTGCAGGGTCGAGGTGGTGAACGGCGGCGCCGGGTTGCGCTTGCGCTGCTTGCGCTCGACCTGCTCGACGGTGAGCTTGCCGCCCGCCGCCTGCTCGAGGCGCGCGGTCACCGCCCGTGCCCGCTCGCCGTCGCCGAGCGCGAACTGGTCGAGCTTCTCGCCGTCGAGGTGGGTCAGCCGCGCGCTGAACGGCTGGCCGTCCCGGTCTACGTCGGCGTCCAGGGTCCAGTACTCGCGGGCGACGAACTTCTCGATCTCCTCCTCGCGCTCGGCGATCAGGCGCAGCGCGGGGCTCTGCACGCGGCCGGCGGAGAGGCCACGGCGGACCTTCTTCCACAGCAGCGGCGACAGGTTGAAGCCGACCAGGTAGTCGAGCGCCCGGCGCGCCTGCTGGGCGTCGACCAGCGGCTGCGCCAGCTCGCGCGGGTGGGCCATCGCCTCGTCGATCGCCCGCTTGGTGATCTCGTGGAAGACCACCCGGTGCACCGGCTTGTCCTTCAGCAGCCCCTTCTCCTGCAGCAGCTGGAACAGGTGCCAGGAGATCGCCTCGCCCTCGCGGTCCGGGTCGGTGGCCAGGTACAGCGCCTCGGCCTTGCGCATCACCTTGGCGATCGCGCTGACGTGGCGCTCGTTGCGCTCGATCACCTCGTAGCGCATCGCGAAGTCGGCCTCCGGGTCGACCGCGCCCTCCTTCGGCACCAGGTCGCGCACGTGGCCGTAGGAGGCCATCACCTCGAAGTCCTTGCCCAGGTACTTCTTCAGTGTCTTGCACTTGGCCGGGGACTCGACGATGACGAGGTTCATGCCCATCGGGTTACGACTTGGGGGGGTCCTGGCGGGAACGCGAGGCGCACAGCATAGGCATCGGGGCAGGTGGCGGCAACCACCGGCAGCCGCGCTGCACGATTGCCGGGCTACGCCCGGCAGCGCCCGCGGGCGGGGTCAGTGCAGGTAGTCGCCGCCGGGTTCGGCGTCGTAGACCAGCTCGTGCATCCAGGCGAACGCGGCCTCTTCGCCGGGCTCGCTGAACAGCACCAGCAGCACCACCCACTTGACGTGCTCGACGCTGATCGCGTCGCTCTCCAGCGCCATCAGCCGCTCGATCACGCGTTCGCGGCTGGTCGGGTTGAGCACGCCGTTCTGCTCGAGGAACAGCAGGAAACCGCGGCAGGCGAGGTCGAGGCGGTCGAGTTCGCGGGGGTCGAAGTGGCGCAGGGCGAAGCCGGTCCCGGCCCGCGCCGGGGTCTCCGGGCGGTCGCCGAGCTCGCCGAGCCAGGCGAATGCCTGGCGGATGTCGCGCTGGCGGAACCCGGCCTGCAGCAGCTCGTCCTGCAGGGCGTCCTCGTCCGGGAACGGCGCGAGGTCGTCATCCATGTAGTGCTCGAACAGGTAGACGAGCAGCTCGAGCACGTCGCTTTTCATTGCTTCCAGTCCCCGGGCAGGAGGCTGAAACGCCCGCCCGGGTCCGATGATACATGGCCGGAGAGTTCCAGGGCCAGCAAGCGCGCGGCCACGGTCGCGGCATCCAGCGCGGTGGTCGCGACCAGCGCGTCGATCGAGGCGGCACCCGCCCGCAGCTGCTCGAGCAACTGCCGGTCGAGCGCCGCCGGGGGCTCGCGCGGGTCGGCCGCTGCCGCCACGACCGGCGATGCGGGCGCCGCCAGCGGGGGCAGCTCGGCGAGCACGTCGGCGACCTCCTCGACCAGCTTCGCCCCGTCGCGGAGCAGGGCGTGGCAGCCGCGTGCCAGCGGGTTGTGGATCGAGCCCGGGATCGCGAACACCTCGCGTCCCTGCTCGGCGGCGAGCCGCGCGGTGATCAGCGAGCCGCTGCGCGGCGCGGCCTCGACCACCAGCACGCCGAGGCTGAGCCCGGAGATCACCCGGTTGCGCCGCGGGAAGTGACCGCGTGCCGGGCGGGTGCCGGGGGCGAACTCGGAGAGCAGCAGGCCGTCGCGGGCGATGCGTGCGGCGAGCTGCGCATGGCAGGCGGGGTAGACGTGGTCGAGCCCGTGCCCGGTCACGGCCAGCGTGGCGCCGCCCGCGGCCAGGGCCCCGGCATGCGCGGCGCCATCGATGCCGGTGGCCAGGCCGCTGACGATCGCCAGGCCGGCGGCGGCGAGGTCGCGGGCGAACTGCCGCGCCAGCGCCGCCCCGCCGGCGGTCGGGTTGCGGCTGCCGACGATGGCCAGGCACGGCCGCGCCAGCAGCTCGCGCCGGCCGGCCAGGAACAGCAGCGGAGGCGCGTCCGGGCAGGCCTGCAGCGTCGCCGGGTAATCCGCGCAGGCCAGCGTCAGCAGGCCGCGACCCGGCTGCTCGAGCCAGGCGAGGTCGGCGTCGACCGCGGCCCGGTCGACGCTGCGCAGGTGGTCGTGCAGTGCCGCGGGCAGCCCGCGCCGGTGCAGCTCGGCAGGCGTCGCCGCGAGCAGCGCGCGCGGGTCGGGGAAGCGGCCCAGCAGTCCGCGCAGGCTGCGCGGGCCGAGCCGCGGCACCCGGGCCAGCGTCAGCCAGGCGCGGGCGTGGGGCGGGAGCGCAACGTCCATGTCGCGTTCATCCTGGTGCCTCCGGGCGTGGATGGGGCCGGGCCCGGGGGCCCGGCCGGGTATGGTTCAGGGGTTGCCGACCTCGTCGTGGACGCGCAGCGGGCGCTCGATCTGCATCACCAGCGCGTAGCTGACGCGGTCGAACACGCGGTAGACCAGCAGTTCGCCGGTCTTCTCGCGCGGCAGCGTCACCATGTCGTTCGGCTTGCCGCTGACGGTGTCGCGCACCTGCTGCGTGGCGCTGAAGGTCGCCAGCGCGAGCCCCTGCTCGTAGCCGTCGCGGCTGCCACGGTCGATCACCACGGTGGCGTACTGCTCGATCAGGCTGACCCCGTCGAGCACCGCGATGATGCGGCCGCTGGCGTCGAAGTCCGGTGCGTGCGGGTAGAAGTGGCGCGGCAGCCGCTCGTCGCCGAGCGGGGCCAGGCGGTCGCCGATCAGCACCTCGCGGTTGGTGCTGACCAGGTCGACCTTGGCCGGGTCGCCCGGCGCGACCAGGTTCGCATCGCCGACATGGGTCACCAGGTAGCCGAGCAGCTCGTTGCTGCCGTGGGCGCGCAGCTCCTGGCCGGGCCGGTAGATGCTGTAACTGGCCGGCGGCGCGGCGTCGATCGAGCGCACGTAGACGCGGGTGTCGGCGCCACCGATCACGCGCCCCTCCTCCATCTGCACGATGTAGGGGGCGCGGTTGATCTCGTCCAGCGAGACCACGGCGCGGTCGCGGCCGATGAAGGCGAGGATGTGCTCGAGCGGGATCGCGGCGATCGCGCGGTCGATCGGCTCGCTGCGCACCTGCGGCGACAGCTTGAGGTCCTTGCCGCGCTGGACCCGCAGCATCGGCTTGCCGTCGACCCAGTCGAGCACCAGCTTGTCGCCCGGGAAGATCAGGTGCGGGTTCTCGACCTGCGGGTTGACGTGCCAGATCTCCGGCCAGTACCACGGCTCGCGCAGGAAGCGGCCGGCGATGTCCCAGAGCGTGTCGCCCTTCTGCACCACGTACTCGGAAGGGTGGTCTGGACGCAGCAACGTATCCTGCGCGCAGACCGCGGCGCTGAGCAGCAGTCCCGCCAGCAGCCCGATCAACCTGGTCATTAACATCGGAGCGTTCCCTCGTTCGTTGTTATGCGAGTTTAGCCAAAGACCGGTCAGTGACCTAGTGTAGCGTATAATCCTCGCGGCGGAGTCAAACGCCAGCGTAATCCGACAGATACCCGACATGGCCCTGCTGAACATCCTGCACTTCCCGGACCCTCGCCTGCGCAGCCGTGCGGTCCCCGTCGCGCAGGTCGACGATACGCTGCGCAAGCTGGTCGACGACATGCTCGAGACCATGTACCACGCGCCCGGTATCGGCCTGGCGGCGACCCAGGTCAACGTCCAGCAGCAGGTGATCGTCATCGACCTCTCGGAGACGAAGGACCGGCCGCTGTGCCTGATCAACCCCGAGATCGTCTCCCGCGACGGCCTCGAGGAGATGGAGGAGGGCTGCCTGTCGGTGCCGGGCATCTACGAACGGGTCAGCCGTGCCGAGCGCATCCGCGTCAACGCCCTCGACCGTGACGGCCGCCCGTTCAGCCTCGACTGCGAGGGCCTGCTGGCGGTCTGCATCCAGCACGAGATGGACCACCTCGAGGGCAAGCTGTTCGTCGACTACCTGTCGGAGCTGAAGCGCCAGCGCATCCGCAAGCGCCTGGCCAAGCGCGAGCGCCAGACCCTGTGACGCGCCCCCGATGAGCGCGCCCGGCGGCACCCGCCCGCTGCGCCTGGGCTTTGCCGGAACCCCCGAGTTCGCGGTGCCGACGCTGCAGGCGCTGCTCGCCGCCGGGCACCGGGTCGCCGTGGTGCTGACCCAGCCGGACCGCCCCGCCGGCCGCGGGCGCAAGCTGCAGCCGAGCCCGGTCAAGGCCTGCGCGCTGGAACACGGGCTGCAACTGCGCCAGCCGGTCACGCTGCGCGACAGCGACGAGCAGCAGGTACTCGCCGACCTCGCGCTCGACGCGCTGGTGGTCGTCGCCTACGGCCTGATCCTGCCGCCCGCGGTGCTCGCGCTGCCGCGGCTCGGCTGCCTCAACGTGCACGCCTCGCTGCTGCCACGCTGGCGTGGCGCCGCGCCGATCCAGCGCGCGCTGCTGGCCGGCGACCGCGAGACCGGGGTCACCATCATGCAGATGGAGCGCGGGCTCGACACCGGGCCGATGCTGGCCTGCGCGATGACCCCGATCGCCGCCGCGGACAACGCCGCGCGCCTGCACGACCGGCTCGCCGGGCTCGGCGCCCGCTTGCTGGTGACCACGCTGGCGGAGCACGCGGCCGGGCAGCTGCGCCCCGAGCCGCAGGATGACGCGCTGGCCACCTACGCCGAGAAGCTGGACAAGCGCGAGGCGCGGCTCGACTGGTCGCAAACGGCCGAACGCCTGGAGCGCCAGGTGCGCGCGTTCAACCCGTGGCCGGTCGCCGACACCGTGCTCGACGGCCAGCCGCTGCGCGTCTGGGAGGCGCTCGCGCTGCCGGGCCACGGCGCCCCTGCCGGGCGGGTGCTGGCCGCGTCGCGCGACGGCATCGACGTCGCCTGCGGCAGCGGCAGCCTGCGCCTGCTGCGCGTGCAGCTGCCCGGCAAGCGGCCGGTGGCCGCCGCCGACCTGGTCAACGCGCGCGCGCTCGCCGGGCTGGTCCTGGGCTGAGCCACGATGCAGGCGCGCGCCGCCGCAGCCCGCGTGGTCGATGCCGTCATCCGCCAGGGCGAGTCGCTCGACGTCGCGCTGGCGCGCTGGCTCGAGCGGGTGCCGCCCGCCGACCGCGGCCTGCTGCAGGAACTCAGCTACGGCACCCTGCGCTGGCAGCCTCGGCTCGCCGCGCTGGCAGGCCGGTTGCTGCACCGGCCGCTGCGCGAGCGCGACGGCGACGTCTCCGCGCTGCTGCTGGTCGGCCTCTACCAGCTGTCGTACACCCGGGTCCCGGCGCACGCCGCGGTCGCCGAGACCGTGGCCGCCGCCACGCTGCTGCGCAAGCGCTGGGCCGCCAGCCTGCTGAACGCCGGCCTGCGCCGCTGGCAGCGCGAGGGCGAGGCGCTCGGCGCGGCCCTCGCTGGCGATGCGCAGGCG
>DATCZX010000356.1:0-7902 GCA_036525695.1 Gammaproteobacteria bacterium
GTCGCACCCGCGGCAGCCGCGGGCGCGCCCCGCGGGTTCACTTGACCACCTTCAACGCCGGTCGCGGCCCCTTCGCCCCGGGCCTCAGTCGAGGTACTCGAACACGTTGACCACCCGCTGCACGCCGCTGACGCGGCGCACGCTCTCGATCGCCGCGTTGGCTTCGGCCCGGCGCACCACGCCCATCAGGTAGAGGCTGCCGTTCTCGGTCACCAGCTTGATGTGCAGCGGGTCGCTGCCGACCAGGCCGTCGGCACTGAACAGCGCGGTCTTGGCCTTGGCGGTGATCAGCGTATCGCTGCCGCGGGTGGCCAGTGAACTCGGCGAGGCGATGGCGATCTCGTTGACCACGCGGCGCACCTTCGGCAGCGGCCGCACCAGCTCCTCGGCACGGGCACGCAACGCCGCCGTGGGCGCCTCACCGGTCAGCAGCACCACGCCGTTGAAGCTGGTCACGTTGAGGTGCGCCTGGTCGTTCAACTCGGCGTCCTGGAAGTACGCCTTGGCCGCCAGCAGCTCCACGTTCTGGTCGTCGATCACCGTGCCGGTGGTGCGCCGGTCGTGGGCCACGCCGGCCGTCGTCGCGGCGCCGGTCACGATGGCGGCGGCGCAGCCCTGCAGCAGCAGGGCGGGGAGCAGGAGGAAGAGCAGCGGGCGCATGGTGGGTGACATCGAAATCTCCGTGGGTTGACTCAGGCGGTGAAGGCGTCGCGGATCCATTTTACGGCATAGCCGTCGCCCCCCGGGTGGATCGCGACGACGTCGAAGCGGGCGACGGCCGTGCCGTGACGCTGCAGGTAGTGGTTGGCGGCGAGCACCAGGCGGCGCTGCTTGGTCGCCCCGACGGTCTCCTCGGCGCGCCCGTACGCGGTGCCGTGCCGGTAGCGCACCTCGACGAAGACCAGGCAGCCGCCGTCCTGCATCACCAGGTCGAGTTCGCCACCACGGCAACGGTAGTTGCAGGCCAGCGTGCGCAGCCCCGCGCGCTCGAGGTGGCGCCGGGCGAGGGTCTCGGCCGCGCTCCCGTCGAGGCGGGGTGTGGCCGGGCCCGGGGTCACGGGGTGCGTTCTGCCGGGGGCACCAGCTCCATGTCCAGCACGGTCGGGGGGGTGTAGCCGAGCATCCGCGGCGTCCCGGCGAGGATCTCGGCGCAGACCAGGCGGCGCGTCACCTGGCCGCGGGCATCCACGCCGAGGATCCCGGTCAGGCCGTCGACGCGTGCATCCGGGGCGGCGGCCAGCCGCTCGAGGTAGGGGAGCAGGCGGTAGGCGTCGACGCCGAGCGCGAACAGCCGGGCGAGCGCGCCAGCGGCCGCCGGCAGGCCGGCGCCCAGCTCCGGCTCGGCGGGCGCCAGCGTCCACGGCATGTCGCAGAAGCGGATCCCTTCCAGGTCGCGGTTCTCCTCCGCGGCGGTGCCCGGCGCATAGGTCTGCGAGGTGGTGTAGACCGGCAGGTCGGCGGCGCGGTGGAAGTCGAGCTGCGGCAGGATCAGCCGCGCCTGGCGCGGTTGCGCCACCAGGAACACCGCGTCGACGTCCTGGCGCCGGCGCGGCTCGAACTCGAGCTTGCGCTGCAGCAGCCCGCGCAGCTCGCGCTGGCGCAGCTCGCTGGCGGTCAGCAGCAGCGCGCCGGTGATCGGGTCGGTGAAGTCGTTCTGCGCCGGGTCGTAGCCGCGCTCCTCCAGCACCTGGCCGCCGAGCTGTCGCCAGTGGTCGCTGAAGGCAGCGGCCACGCGCTGGCCGTAGTCGGTCGCCGGGACCAGCAGCAGCGCGTTGCGCCGCCCGTCCTGCCACGCCCGCTCCGCGGCCGCGCGCGCCTCGCCCTCGGGGCTCAGGCCGAACTGGTAGAAACCGGGGCCGGGATGCACCTCGAGCGACAGCGTGTTCAGCGCGAGCACCGGCACCGGGCGTTGCGGCAGCGCGGCCAGCGCGGTCACCGCCTCCTTGCGCAGCGGGCCGATGACCAGCGCGGCCCCGTCGTCCACCGCCTGCCGGTACGCGGCCAGCGCCGGTGCGCTGTCGTTGCCGCCGGAGTCGTAGAAGCGCAGGGTCGTCTCCGCCGCCGCGGTGTCGGCGAGGAAGGCGGCGACGAAGCCGCTGCGCAGCGTGGCCGCGGCGGCCGCGAACGGGCCGTCGGCCGGCAGCAGCAGCGCCAGCCTGGCCGGGGCCGCCGCGCTCGCGCGGCGCTCGCGCAGCGCCTGCAGCAGGGCGGGCAAGACCGGGTGATCGGGGTACTGCGCGCGCCAGGCGGCGATCTCCGCGTCGAGTGCGCCGGCGGCGCGCGGCGGCGCGCCGGCCAGGCGCGCCAGGGCCACCCAGCCCGCCAGTTCCGGCTCCAGCGTGGCCGGGTCCGGGTAGGCCGGGGCCAGCAGCGCCAGCGTGGCGAGCAGCGCCTGCTGGTTGGCGCCGATGGCCGCGGGGTCGTCCAGCAGGGTGGCCAGCAGCAGCCGTTCGCTGGCGCTGCCGAGCGGGTCGCCGGCCCGGGCCAGCAGCCGTGCCCGCTGTGCGTGGAGCTGGCGGCGCAGCTCCAGCGGCAGGTCGTCGGCCACCGTGGCGGGCAGCGAGGCCAGCGCGGGTGCCGCGCCGCGCGTGGCCAGCAGCACCTCGGCGCGCAGCAGCGCACGGCGCAACTCCAGCGCGGCGTCCCGCGGCTCGATCGGGGTGGCCTCGAGCAGCCGGCCGGCCGCTTCCGGGTCGGCGGCCTGCAGCAGCGCCTCGGCGGCCTCCAGGCGCAGCCGCTGGGCGGCGCTGCCGGAACGCGCCGCGGCCGCCTGCAGGTAGGCGTCCGCGGCGGCGCGGAAGTCGCCGTCCTGCTGCAGCGCGCGCGCACGCGCCAGCGCCTCGTCGGCGCCCTCCCGTGGCGTCTCTGCCGGCGGCGTGCCGGGCACGCCGGCGCAGCCGCCGAGCGCGAGCAGCGCGGCGAGCAGCAGGGTACGCAGGTGGGTTGGCACGCGGTGCGGTTCCGGGGCAGGATGGCGGCGGTTGCGGCGTGCGACCGCCGTGGCAAGTATCGGGACGGGGTCCAGGGGTGTCAAATCGTGCCGGAGTGCTCTACGTGGTCGCCACGCCGATCGGCAACCTGGCCGATATCGGCCAGCGCGCGCTGGCCGTGCTCGGCGCGGTCGAGCTGGTGCTGGCCGAGGACACGCGCCACAGCCGGCGCCTGCTCGACCACTACGCGATCCGCACCCGGCTGGCCGCGCTGCACGAGCACAACGAGCGCGCCGCGCTCCCCGGCCTGCTCGAGCAGCTCGCCGCCGGGCACGACCTCGCGCTGGTCAGCGACGCCGGCACCCCGCTGATCAGCGACCCCGGTTTCCGCCTGGTGCGCGCCGCGCGCGCGCAGGGCTTCCAGGTCTCCGCGGTGCCCGGCCCGTGCGCCGCGATCTGCGCGCTGTCGGTCGCCGGGTTGCCGACCGACCGCTTCCTGTTCGCCGGCTTCCTGCCGGCCAAGGCCGGGCAGCGGCGCACCGAGCTGGCGACCCTGGCGGCGGAGACCGCCACCGTGGTCCTCTACGAGGCCCCGCGGCGCCTGCTCGAGACCCTCGACGACCTGGTCGCGGTGTTCGGCCCGGCGCGCCGCGCCGTGCTCGCCAGGGAGCTGACCAAGCTGCACGAGACCGTGCTCGACGGCACCCTCGCGGAGCTCCGCGAGCGGCTGGCCAGCGATCCCGAGCAGCGGCTCGGGGAGGCGGTGCTGCTGGTCGCCGGCGCGCCGGGGGCTGCCGCGGCGGATGCCGAGGTGCGCCGGCTGCTCCGCGCGCTGCTCGACGAGGGGTTGGCGGTCAGCCGCGCGGCGGCCGTCGCGCAACGGGTCACCGGCCAGCCGCACCGCGCGCTCTACCGCCTGGCGCAGGCGCTGCACGACGGCGAGGCGGAGTCCCAGGACGGGGCCGCGCCGCCCGCCTGATCCGGCGCCGCCGCGGACAGCGCGCTGCGCCGCCGCCGATTCCGCTTGAGAGGCCTGCCCCCGCGGCGTATGGTGCCCCGGGGAGTCGGCCGGGCAGTCGCCGTGCCCGTCAGGGCATGGAGGAAAGTCCGGGCTCCGCAGGACAGGGTGCCAGGTAACGCCTGGGGGGCGCGAGCCCACGGAAAGTGCCACAGAAAAGATACCGCCCAAGCGCGCGAGCGCCGGCAAGGGTGAAATGGTGCGGTAAGAGCGCACCGCGCCGGTGGCAACACCGGTGGCAGGGCAAACCCCACCTGGAGCAAGACCAAATAGGGGAACGGGCGGCTCGTCCGCCGCGTGTGGTCCGCACGGTTCCCGGGTAGGTCGCTCGAGGCGCGTGGTGACACGCGTCCCAGACGAATGACTGCTCTCGACAGAACCCGGCTTACAGGCCGGCTCCCCACTTTCCTCGCCCCGCGCCCCGGCGCTCCGGGTGCCCTGCCGGCACACTTCAAGCCCTGTTAAAGCTTCCCTTCACAACCTGCTGATTTAAGGCAGTATCCCCTTTCCAGGCTCCGGTACTTCTCCAGGTTTTGTCCTCTAAGTGACTGTGTTCTAAGAAGGAAATCGTCTTTGTCCGGCTTGACACGGGGAACGGGCGCTACCTATAGTGTCACGAAGTGGGAAAAAGTGGGATAAAGGGGAAAATAGTGCAAAGGGGGGTGCGTTGTTTCGCGGTGTCAACCCGCTGACGCTCGACGCCAAGGGGCGCCTGGCCTTCCCGACCAAGTACCGGGAGCGGCTGCTGGCGGACTGTGGCGGCCAGCTGGTGGTGACCGTCGACCGCGAACGCTGCCTCCTGGTCTACCCCCTCCCCGAGTGGGAAGAGATCGAGCGCCGCCTGCTGCGGCTGCCGACGCTGGACCGCAAGGTGCGCCGGCTGCAGGGGCTGCTGATCGGCCACGCCACCGACGTCGAGCTGGACGGCCACGGCCGCGTGCTGCTGCCGGCGGTGCTGCGCGAGATCGCCGCGCTGGAGCGCAAGGCGGTGCTGATCGGCCAGGGCAACAAGTTCGAACTGTGGGACGAGCAGGCCTGGGCCAGGCGCCGCGAGACCTGGCTGGCCGAAGAGGACGAGGACGACGGCATCGCCGGGGAACTCGGTTCCCTGGCGTACTGACGGATGGAGGCGACCGCGCTGCATCGGCCGGTCCTGCTGGCCGAAGTGCTGCTGGCACTGCAGGTACGGCCCGACGGCTGCTACCTCGACGGCACCTTCGGCCGCGGCGGCCACAGCCGGGCGATCCTCGCGCAGCTGGGCCCCGCCGGGCGCCTGCTGGCGCTGGACAAGGATCCGGACGCGGTGGCGGCCGGGCAGCGGCTCGCCGACCGCCGCTTCACCATCGAACGCGGGAGCTTCGCAGCGATGGGCGCGATGTTGCAGAGGTACGGGCTCGCGGGTGCGCTGGACGGCATCCTGCTCGATCTCGGCGTCTCCTCGCCGCAGCTGGACGACCCCGCGCGCGGCTTCAGTTTCCTCCACGACGGCCCGCTCGACATGCGCATGGATCCCGACGCCGGCGACAGCGCGGCGGCCTGGCTCGCGCGTGCCGAGGCCGAGGAGATCGCCGACGTGCTGTGGCGCTACGGCGAGGAGCGGCACAGCCGGCGCATCGCCCGCGCGATCGTCGCCGCGCGCCAGCAGGCGCCGCTGCTGCGCACCGGCCAGCTGGCCGCGCTGGTCGCCGGCGCGGTGCCGCGCCGCGAACCCGGCAAGCACCCGGCGACGCGCACCTTCCAGGCGCTGCGCATCCACCTGAACCGCGAGCTCGACGAGCTGCGCGACGGGCTCGGCGCGGCCCACGCGGCGCTGGCGCCGGGCGGGCGCCTGGCGGTGATCAGCTTCCACTCGCTCGAGGACCGCATCGTCAAGCGCTACCTGCGCGACTGCAGCCGGCCGCGCGACGACCTGCCGCGCGACCTGCCGGTGCAGGTCACGGCGCGCCCGGCGACGCTGCGCCTGGTCGGCAAGCCGGTGCACCCGCAGCCGCAGGAGACCGCGGCCAACCCGCGCGCGCGCAGCGCCGTGCTGCGCGTCGCCGAGCGTCTGGCCGCATGACCGCGCAGCGGCTGTTGGCGCTGCTGCTGGCGGTCGCCGCGCTGGCCTCGGCGATCGCCGTGGTGCAGGTGCAGCACCAGAGCCGGGTCGACTTCAACCGCCTGCAGTCGCAGTACGCGGAGCGCGACGCGATGGACATCGAGTGGGGCCGGCTGCAGCTCGAGCAGAGCACGCTGGCGCAGCACGCCCGGGTCGAGGAGCGGGCGCACCGCGAGCTCGGCATGGTCCTGCCGGAGCGGCCGCGGCTGCTCTACATCGGCCGCTGAACGGTGCGCTGGCGCGACCCGAACGTCGACCCCTCCGCCAGCGGCAGCGCGCCGGCCTGCAGCCGCGGGCGCCGCGCGACCATGCTCGGGCTGCTGCTGGCCGGGATGGGCGCGCTGGTCTGGCGCGCGGTCGAGCTGCAGCTCGACCACAGCGCGTTCCTGCGCGGCCAGGGCGAGGCGCGCCACCTGCGCGTGGTCACGGTGCCGGCGCACCGCGGCATGCTGACCGACCGCCACGGCGAGCCGCTGGCGATCAGCACCCCGGTCGACTCGGTGTGGGCCAACCCGGCGGAACTGGCGCCGGCCAGGGCGCGGCTGCCGGAGCTGGCGCGCCTGCTCGGGCTGCCGGTGGACGGCCTGGTCCAGCTGCTGGCGGCACGCGGGCAGCGCGAGTTCGTCTACCTGCGCCGCCACGTCGACCCGGAGACCGCGCGCGCGGTGGTCGCGCTCGGCCTGCCGGGGGTCGCGCTGCAGCGCGAGTACCGGCGCTTCTACCCGGCGGGCGAGGTCGCCGGCCACCTGGTCGGCTTCACCAACATCGACGACGCCGGCCAGGAGGGGATCGAGCTGGCGTTCGACCAGCACCTGCGCGCGACGCCGGGCAGCAAGCGGGTGATCCGCGACCGCCTCGGGCACATCGTCGACCAGGTCGGCAACGTCACCGCGGCGCAGCCGGGGCGCGACCTGCGCCTGAGCATCGACCGGCGCATCCAGTACCTGGCCTACCGCGAGCTGAAGGCCGCGGTGCAGGCGCACCAGGCCCGCTCCGGCAGCGCGGTGGTGCTCGACGTGGCCAGCGGCGAGGTGCTGGCGATGGTCAACCAGCCGTCGTTCAACCCGAACAACCGCCGCGACCTCAGCGGCGAGCACTACCGCAACCGCGCGCTGACCGACGTCTTCGAGCCGGGCTCGACGCTGAAGCCGATCACCGTCGCCGCGGCGCTCGAGAGCGGCCGCTACCGCGCCGACACCCCGGTCGACACCAGCCCGGGGCAGCTGCGCGTGGGCCGCCTGCTGGTCCGCGACGTGCGCGACTTCGGCCCGATCGACGTCGCCACGGTGATCACCAAGTCGAGCAACGTCGGCGCCAGCAAGCTGGCCCTCGACCTGCCGCGCGAGCAGCTCTGGTCGCTGCTCGACCGCCTCGGCTTCGGTGCCCCGACCGGCAGCGGTTTCCCCGGCGAGTCCGCCGGCCTGCTGACCCACCACCGCGGCTGGGACGCGGTCGAGACCGCCACGCTCTCCTACGGCTACGGCCTGTCGACGACCGCGCTGCAGCTGGCGCAGGCCTACGCGACGCTCGCCAACGACGGCGTGCGCGTGCCGGTGACGCTGCTCGCCACCGAGCCGCCGCCAGCCGGGACCCGCGTGCTCTCGACGGCGACGGCGCGGGAACTGGTGCGGATGATGGAGGGCGTGGTCGCGACCGGCGGCACCGCCACGCGCGCGGCGGTCGCCGGCTACCGCGTCGCCGGCAAGACCGGCACGGTCAAGAAGGCGGAGGCGGGCGGTTACGCCGAGCACCGTTACCAGTCGCTGTTCGCCGGCATGGCCCCGGCCACCCGGCCGCGGCTGGTCGGCGTGGTCGTGATCGACGAGCCGGGCGGCAAGGAGTACTACGGCGGCCTG
>DATCZX010000357.1:0-6479 GCA_036525695.1 Gammaproteobacteria bacterium
GAACGCGGGGTGGGCGTCGGTGCAGCTGTCCAGGCGCCGGTGCAGGCGGATGCCGGCCACCACGCCGGGCCGGTACGCGGCCTCCTCGAGGCGCCCCTTGACGAAGTCGCCGAGCCAGCCGCCCAGTTGCAGGTCGGCCGAGCCGCTGGCGAGATGGAAGTGGGCAAGGTAGTTCATCGGGCTGTCCGGGGACCAGTATAGGGTCTGTCGCCCCGGCCGCTGAATGGCGCGCGGGCGGCCGGGTATACTCGGCGCGTGGAGCGACCCGAACTCAACCGCCGGAAGCTGCTGCCGGGCCTGCGCGTGGCCGACGTGATGCGCCGCGACTTCGAGATGATCGACGGCATGAACACGATCCGGGACGTGCTGTTGCTGCTCGCCTACCGGCCGGCCCACTGCCTGGTGGTGCACAAGCGCCACGACGCCGACGAGTACGGCGTGCTGCTGGTCTCCGACATCGGCCGCAAGGTGCTCGCCCTCGGGCGCGCCCCGCAGCGGTTCAACGTCTACGAGGTGATGGCCAAGCCGGCGATCACGGTGCCGGCGGAGATGGCGGTGGACCACTGCGCGCGGCTGCTGCAGCGCTGCGCGATCAGCCTCGCGCCGGCGGTCGACGAAGACGGTGGCATCGTCGGCATCGCCAGCCTCAACGACCTGGTGCTCAACGGCCTGCTGCCGCGGGTCCGCGCCGGGGAGCGGCTCGCGGAGCCGGGGCAGGAAGCGTAGCGGGCGGCGCGCGCTCAGGCGACGGCGAAGCGGCGGCGCAGCTCGCGCAGCAGCGAGAACAGCCACGGCCACAGCAGCATGCCGAGCAGCGACGGCGCCAGGTACAGCGTCAGGCTCTCCGGCGCCCGCCCGGTGATGCCGAGGATCCACAGGCAGACCAGCTGGTTCAGCACCAGCAGCACCAGCACCACCACCGCCTGCTGCCACATCGGGTAGACGCGGATGCGCAGGTGCAGGCGCACCACCAGGTAGGCGACCAGGGCGTAGCCGAGCGCGTGCTCGCCGAGCAGGCTGCCGCCGAGCACGTCGACGCACAGTCCGGTCAGCCAGCTGATCCCGACCCCGACCCGCTGCGGGGCCGCCAGGCACCAGTAGGCCAGCACCAGCAGCGGCCAGTCCGGGCGGAACGTGCGCCCCCACTCCGGCAGCGGCACGATGGCCAGCATCAGCGCCAGCGCCAGGCTGAGCACGATCACCCAGCCGCCGCGAAGCGGGGCGAGCGTCACTGGGCCACCGCCGCGGGCGCGCCGCCGTCACTGCCCGCGGCGACCTCGGGCGCCGTCGACGCGGCCGGCGGCTGGTCGCCGGGGGCCTGCACCAGCAGCACCTCGAGGCTGCGGTCGAGGTGCACCGCCGGCGTCGCCAGCACGGTCGCGAACGGCTTGCCGGGATCGCGCTCGACGGTGGTCACCACCGCCACCGGGTAGCCGCGCGGGAAGCGCCCGCCGAGCCCCGAGGTGACCAGCAGGTCGCCCGGCGCCAGGTCGGCGTCGTTGGAGATGAACGGCAGGCTCAGCTTGTCCGGGGTGCCGGTGCCCTGTGCCACGGTGCGCATCCCGGTGCGGTTGACCTGCACCGGCAGCGCGTGGCTCGGGTCGGTGATCAGCATCGCGGTGGCCGCGAACGGGTTCAGGTGCACCACCTGGCCCATCACCCCCTCGGCGGCGAGCAGCGGCTGGTTCAGGTAGACGCCGTCCCGCTGCCCCTTGTTGACCACCACCTGGTGCCGGTACGGGTCGACGTCGACCGCCAGCAGCTCGGCGACCAGCACCGGCGCGGTGACCTGTTCGGAGGCCTCGAGCAACCGCCGCAGGCGCCCGTTCTCCTGCTCGAGCGCTGCCAGCCGCTGCAGCCCGAGGCGCAACCGCACGTGCTGGTCGTGCAGCCGCGCGTTCTCCTCCAGCAGGGCCTGCCGCGAGGCCAGCGACTCGCCCAGCCAGCCGGCCAGGTCGGCCGGCAGGTTGACCAGCGACTGCAGCGGGTAGAGCGCGGTCGAGAGCACCGCGCGCGCCGTCTCCAGGTGCCGGTAGCGGTGGTCCAGGGTCATCAGCGCCAGCGACGCCAGGACCAGCACCAGCAGCCTGGCGGTCAGCGAGGGCCCGCGCAGGAACAGCAGCTTAATGGTCGGCTCCCCTGCCGCGCGGCGGCGGCATCGGCGATGGTGTGCCGGGCGCCCCGGCGGGGCGGCGGCGTAGGTTACTCGAGGGCGAAGATGTCACCGCCGCGGGCGTCGATCATCTCCAACGCCTTGCCGCCGCCACGGGCGACGCAGGTCAGCGGCTCGTCGGCGGTCAGCACCGGCAGGCCGGTCTCCTCGGCCAGCAGGCGGTCGAGGTCGCGCAGCAGCGCGCCGCCACCGGTCAGCATGATGCCGGTCTCGGCGACGTCGGAACCGAGCTCCGGCGGGGTCTGCTCGAGCGCGGTCTTGACCGCGCCGACGATGCCCGACAGCGGCTCCTGCAGCGCCTCGAGGATCTCGTTGCTGTTCAGCGTGAAGCTGCGCGGGATGCCCTCGGCCAGGTTGCGGCCGCGCACCTCGATCTCCAGCACCTCGTTGCCCGGGTAGGCCGAGCCGATCGCGTGCTTGATCCGCTCGGCGGTCGCCTCGCCGATCAGCGTGCCGTAGTTGCGCCGCACGTAGTTGACGATCGCCTCGTCGAAGCGGTCGCCGCCGATGCGCACCGACGACGAGTAGACGATGCCCGACAGCGAGATCACCGCGACCTCGGAGGTGCCGCCGCCGATGTCGATGACCATCGAGCCGCGCGCCTCGTCGACCGGCAGCCCGGCGCCGATCGCGGCGGCCATCGGCTCCTCGATCAGGTACACCTCGCGCGCGCCGGCGCCGGCCGCCGACTCCTTGATCGCGCGGCGCTCGACCTGGGTCGAGCCGCACGGCACGCAGATCAGTACGCGCGGGCTGGGTCGCAGCACGCGGCTCTCGTGCACCTTGTTGATGAAGTACTGGAGCATCTTCTCGGTCACGGTGAAGTCGGCGATGACGCCGTCCTTCAGCGGCCGGATCGCGGTGATGTTGCCCGGGGTGCGCCCGAGCATCCGCTTCGCCTCGAGGCCGACCGCGGCGATCGACTTGCCGCCGCGCCCGGCGCCGCTGCGGATCGCCACCACCGAGGGTTCGTTCAGCACGATGCCCTTGCCGCGCACGTAGATCAGCGTGTTGGCGGTGCCGAGATCGATCGAGAGGTCGTTGGAGAAGAGTCCCCGCAAGACTTTGAACATGGTCGTCCAGACTGACTTCCGGCCGGGTAAAGACGGCTAATCTAGCAACGGGCAGGGCTTTGGGCAAGCGCGCAACTGTGGTACTTTTCCGCGTCTTTGCTGGCGCCGTCCGCCCGGAGACCCCCATGCACCTCGACCGCGACACCGTCGACCGGATCGCCCACCTGGCCCGCCTGCAGCTCGCCGAGGCCGAGGCGGAGGGCTACGCGCGGCACCTTTCGGACATCCTCGACTTCGTCGCCCAGCTCGACGACGCCGACACCGCCGGTACCGAGCCGCTCGCGCACCCGCTCGAGGTGACCCAGCGGCTGCGCGACGACGTGGTCACCGAGCCCGACCAGCGCGCGCGCTTCCAGGCGCAGGCGCCGGCGGTCGAGGACGGGCTCTACCTGGTGCCCAAGGTGCTCGACTGACCGTCCGCGAGGCCACCGGAGCCCCCATGCAGATCGCCACCGCCACCCTCGCCGAGCTCGGCGCCGCGCTGCGCCGCCGCGAGGTCTCCAGCGAGGAGCTGACCCGGGCCTACCTCGAGCGCATCGAGCGCCTCGACCCGGGTCTCAACTGCTTCGTCACCGTCGATGCCGAGGGCGCGCTGGCGCAGGCGCGCGCCGCCGACGCCCGGCTGGCCGCCGGCGACGCCGGCCCGCTGACCGGGATCCCGATCGCGCACAAGGACATCTTCTGCACCGACGGCCTGCGCACCACCTGCGGCTCGAAGATGCTGGCGAACTTCGTCGCCCCGTACGACGCCACCGCGGTGGCCCAGCTGAAGCAGGCCGGCAGCGTGCTGCTCGGCAAGACCAACATGGACGAGTTCGCGATGGGCTCGTCGAACGAGACCAGCCACTTCGGCCCGGTGCGCAACCCGTGGGACCCGGCGCGGGTCCCGGGCGGCTCCTCCGGCGGCTCCGCGGCCGCGGTCGCCGCCGGGCTGGCGGCGGCCACCACCGGCACCGACACCGGCGGCTCGATCCGCCAGCCGGCGGCGCTGTGCGGGATCACCGGGCTGAAGCCGACCTACGGCCGGGTCTCGCGCTACGGCATGATCGCCTTCGCCTCGAGCCTCGACCAGGGCGGCCCGCTGGCGCGCAGCGCCGAGGACGCGGCGCTGCTGCTCGCCGCGATGGCCGGTTTCGACCCGCGCGACTCGACCTCGGTCGACGCGCCGGTGCCGGACTACGCCGCGACGCTCGGCGACGACCTGCGCGGGCTGCGCATCGGCCTGCCGCGCGAGTACTTCGGCGACGGCGTCGACGCCGGCGTGGCCGCCGCGGTCGCTGCCGCGCTGGACGAGCTGCGCCGGCTCGGCGCCGAGACGGTCGAGCTGAGCCTGCCCAACAGCCACCTGTCGGTGCCGGCCTACTACGTGATCGCGCCGGCCGAGTGCTCGGCCAACCTGGCGCGCTTCGACGGCGTCCGCTACGGCCACCGCTGCGCCGACCCGGTCGACCTCGAGGACCTGTACAAGCGCAGCCGCAGCGAGGGCTTCGGCGCCGAGGTCAAGCGCCGGATCATGATCGGCACCTACGCGCTGTCGGCCGGCTACTACGACGCCTACTACCTGAAGGCGCAGCGGGTGCGCCGGCTGATCCGCGACGACTTCAGCCAGGCCTTCGCCCGGGTCGACGTGATCGCCGGGCCGACCGCGCCGACCCCGGCCTTCGGCCTCGGCGAGAAGGCCGACGACCCGATCACCATGTACCTGTCCGACATCTTCACCATCGCCGCCAACCTGGCCGGCCTGCCCGGGCTGTCGGTGCCGGCAGGGTTCGTCGGCGGCCTCCCGGTCGGCCTGCAGCTGATCGGCGACCACTTCGCCGAGGCGCGGCTGCTGAACGTCGCCCACCGCTACCAGCAGGTCACCGACTGGCACCGCCAGGTGCCGCCGGGCTGCGTCTAGGAGCCGCGCATGGACTGGGAAACGGTCATCGGGCTGGAGATCCACGCCCAGCTCGCGACCCGCTCGAAGATCTTCTCCGGCGCCGCCACCGCCTACGGTGCCGCGCCGAACACCCAGGCCTGCGCGGTCGACCTCGGCCTGCCCGGCGTGCTGCCGGTGCTGAACGGCGCGGCGGTGCGGATGGCGGTCACCTTCGGCCTCGCGGTCGATGCCGAGATCAGCCCGCGCTCGGTGTTCGCGCGCAAGAACTACTTCTACCCGGACCTGCCGAAGGGCTACCAGATCAGCCAGTTCGAGCTGCCGATCGTCGCCCACGGCCACCTCGACATCGACCTCGAGGACGGCAGCAGCAAGCGCATCGGCATCACCCGCGCGCACCTCGAGGAGGATGCCGGCAAGTCGCTGCACGAGGACTACCACGGCATGTCCGGCATCGACCTGAACCGTGCCGGCACCCCGCTGCTGGAGATCGTCTCCGAGCCCGACCTGCGCTCCGCCGCCGAGGCGGTCGCCTACATGAAGAAGATGCACGCGCTGGTCCGCTACCTCGAGATCTGCGACGGCAACATGCAGGAGGGCTCGTTCCGCTGCGACGCCAACGTCTCGGTGCGGCCGCGCGGCCAGGCCGGGTTCGGCACCCGCACCGAGCTGAAGAACCTGAACTCGTTCCGCTTCGTCGAGCGCGCGATCAACTACGAGGTGGAGCGGCAGGTCCGCCTGCTCGAGGGCGGCGGCACGGTGGTCCAGGAGACCCGCCTGTACGACCCGGACAAGCACGAGACGCGGCCGATGCGCGGCAAGGAAGAGGCCAACGACTACCGCTACTTCCCCGACCCCGACCTGCTGCCGGTGGCGCTCGACGACGCCTACATCGAGGCGGTCCGCGCGACGCTGCCGGAGCTGCCCGGCGCGCGCCGCCAGCGCTTCGCCGAGGCCTACGCGCTGAACGCCGACGACGCGCGCGTGCTGACCGCCAGCCGCGAGCTGGCCGACTACTACGAGGCCACGGTCGCGGCCACCGGCGGCGAGCCCAAGCTGGTCGCCAACTGGGTGATCGTCGAGCTCGGCGGCGCGCTGAACCGCGCCGGCCTGGAGCTCGGCGCCAGCCCGGTCAGCCCCGCCCGGCTCGGCGGGCTGCTGCGGCGGATCGCCGACCAGACCCTCTCCGGCAAGATGGCCAAGGAGGTGTTCGAGGCGCTGTGGGGGGGGACGGAGGATGCCGACGCGGTGATCGAGGCGCGCGGCCTGCGCCAGGTGACCGACAGCGGCGCGCTCGCGGCGCTGGTCGACCAGCTGATCGCCGACAATCCCGGCCAGGCGGCGCAGTACCGCG
>DATCZX010000358.1:0-9320 GCA_036525695.1 Gammaproteobacteria bacterium
GCGGCTGTTCGGCAACGTCGAGTGGCGTCTCGAGGAGGCGCTCACGGTAAATCTCGGCGCGATGCTCGAGGACCACGACCTGACCGGCACCGCCTTTTCGCCGCGCTTCGCGCTGAACTGGCACCTGCACCCGCGGCACACGCTGCGCTTCGCCGCCTCGCGCTCGGTCCGCGTGCCCTCGCTGTTCGAGGCCGGGGCCGACGCCTACAACACCGTCGACATCGGTTACTCACCTTCGGCCCCGGGCTACCCCGCGCTCGACGGGCAGCCCGACGCGATCTTCCAGGAGTGGCGGACCCAGGGCTCGCCCGACAACGAGACCGTCGACAACTTCGAGCTCGGCTGGCTGTTCGACCTGTCGCCGGAGCTCGGCCTGCGTGGCGACGTCAAGCTGTTCTACGAGCAGTACGACGACCTGCTGTTCGAGTACCAGTACCCGATGCCGCTGCGCGACGATCTCGCGCTGTGCGATCCGGTGCAGAATCCGCTGGTCGCCAAGGGGATCGATGGTTACATCCCTGACATCGCCGACATGCTGGAGCGTGACCGCGCACCCGATCCATGGACCAAGGAGAGCGGCGACGCCTGCAACCTGCACACCGGATTCAACAACCAGGAAGGCCTGCTCGGCCCGGTGAGCCTGAGCTTCGCCAACCAGGTCGCGCTCGACATCTACGGCATCGAGACCAGCCTGGAGTGGCGCCCGAGCCACCGGATGCGCGTGATCGGCTCCTACAGCCTGGCCAAGCTGCGCAACCTGGAGATGCTGCGACCGGCGCTGCTGGACAACGACTTCACCAACCGTGACGGCAACTGGCTCGACCGGGTGCGTGACGACCTGCAGAAGTCGGTGCCCAGTCACGTCCTCAGCGTGCTGGCGATCTACCGCCCACGCGATGACCTGACCTTGAGTGCGGCGCTCTACCACGTCGGCGACGTCACCCACCTCGAGGACGGCGGGTCGATCGACTCCTGGAACCGCCTCGACCTGCGCGCGGCCAAGCGCTTCGAGGCCGGTGCCTGGCGAGGCGAGGTGTACGCCGTGGTACAGAATGCGGGACGGGATTACCCCGACTTCGAAAACAAGAACGTGTTCGATACCCGTTTGTTCGCCGGGATCCGCCTCTACCAGTAAGCGCCGGCAGCGGCGTCGGGGCGGGCGCGGCCGCCGGTGTCGGCGCCCCGCGGGAGCCTGCTGGCGGAACCGTTACCCCCGGTTTACTCGTCAACCGGGTTGGTTACACTGTCCCGGTAAACGGGGGGCAAGGTGGCGGTCGAACTCTACTATCGCGAGGAGGGCAGCGGCGCCCCGCTGCTGGTGCTGCACGGCCTGTTCGGCTCGTCGAGCAACTGGGCGCGCCTGGCGCGCGGGCTGGCCGCCGAGTTCCGCGTCATCTGTGCCGACCTGCGCAACCACGGACGCTCGCCGCACGCAGCCGGCATGAGCTACCCGCAGATGGCCGCCGACGTCGTCGCGCTGCTCGACCGGCTGCGCCTCGACCGCGTCGCGCTGCTCGGCCACAGCATGGGCGGCAAGGTGGCGATGCAGGTCGCGCTGAATCAGCCGGAGCGGGTCTCCCGGCTGCTGGTCGCGGACATCGCGCCGCGTGCCTACCGCGGCAACCAGGCGATCGTGCTCGAGGCGCTCGAGGCGCTGCACCTCGATTCTCTGGCGAGCCGTCGCGAGGCCGACGAGCGCCTGGCCGCGCAGGTCCCGGAGACCGGGGTGCGCGCCTTCCTGCTGACCAACCTGACCCAGGAGCAGGGCCGCTTCGGCTGGCGCATCAACCTGCCGGAGATCATCGACGGCATCGAGGCCATCGAGGCGTTCCCGGTCAGCGCCGGCGCGGGGTACCCCGGCCCGGTCCAGTTCCTCGCCGGCGCGCTGTCGGACTACGTGCGTGACGACGACCTGCCCGGGATCCGCGCGCTGTTCCCGCGGGCCGAGGTGGCCTGGCTCGAGCAGGCCGGTCACTGGCTGCACGCCGAGCAACCGGCCGCGTTCCTCGCCGCGGCACGCCGGTTTCTCGCTGCCGGATGAGCCGGACGTGATCCAGAGTGCCTGGCTGGTGCTGTCCGCGGGGATCATCCTGTTCCTGCTGGTCGCCTGCGCGGCGCTGGCGCGCAAGTGCCAGCTGCAGGGCCGGCGGATGCGCGCCAACCGGGCCCAGCTGTTCGAGCTGACCGACACGCTGCCGCTCGGCATCGCCTGCATCGACCCGCGCGCGCGGCGCTACCTCTACGTCAACCCCCGTTACGCCAGCCTGTTCGGGTCGAGCCCCGAGGTGCTGCAGGGATCCAGGCTGGCGGAGATCCACCAGGCCACCTTCGCCGAGCTGCTGGCGACCCGCTGCGCGACCATCCCCGAGGGCGGCAGCGCCACCTTCGAGCACGAGATGCCAGCCCACGTGGAGGCGGTCGCGCGCCGCGTACGGGTCAGCCTGGCCGAGTTTCGCCGCGAGGACGGGGACGGACCGCCGATGGTCACCGCGGTGGTCAGCGATCTCAGCGCCAACGCGCTGGCCACCGAGCGGCTGCAGCGCCAGCTGGCCGAGCTGTCGCACGTGACCCGGCTGGCGACGATGGGGGAGCTGGCGGCCAAGCTGGCGCACGAGCTGAACCAGCCGCTGTGCGCGATCAGCGGCTACACCAAGGCCTCGCTGCGGATGATGCGCAGCGGCCAGTGGCAGGCGGACGAACTGGTCGAGGCACTCGAGGACGCCTCGCAGCAGGCCGAACGGGCCGCCGACATCATCCGCGGCCTGCGCAACTTCCTGCGCAAGACCCCGCCCCGGCGCCAGCCGGTCGACGTCGTCGAGCTGGTCAACGAGGTGGTGCCGCTGGTGCGTCCCGAGGCGCGCCGCTGCCAGGTCGAGATCGAGGTGCAGTCCGACACCGAGCTGCCGCCGGTGATGGCCGACCGGGTCGAGCTGGAGCAGGTGCTGCTGAACCTGCTGCTCAACGGCATCGAGGCGATCGACGCCGCGACCGTCTGGCCGCGCCGGGTCCGCGTCGCCGCCCATGCCGCCGCGGGGGGCGTCGCGATCACCGTCAGCGACACCGGCCGCGGGTTCGTCGAGGGGGTGGCCGAGCACCTGTTCGACCCGTTCTTCTCGACCAAGCCCGAGGGCATGGGCATGGGGTTGGCGATCTGCCGTACAATCGTCGAGTCGCACGGGGGGTCGCTGCGCGCGAACAACAACGAGGAGGGCGGGGCCACGTTCACCGTGCGCCTGCCGCTGCAGGTAGAGGAGGAGAGCCATGCCGCTTGAGCCCACGGTGTACGTCGTCGACGACGACCAGGCCGTGCTCAAGTCGATGTGCATGCTGTTCCGCGCGGGCGGGCTGGCCGTCTCGGCGTTCGACTCCCCGGCCGACTTCCTCGCCTCGCTGCAACCGGAGATGACCGGCTGCCTGGTCCTCGACATCCGCATGCCCGGGATGGACGGGCTCGAGCTGCAGGCGCGGCTGCTCGAGCGCGACGTGCAGCTGCCGGTGATCTTCCTGACCGGCCATGCCGACGTGCCGAAGGCGGTGCGCGCGATGAAGCAGGGCGCGGTCGATTTCCTCGAGAAGCCCTACGACGACGAGGTGCTGCTGCACCGGGTCCAGTACGCGCTGGCCAAGGGGGCGCTGAGCGCGCACCGCAAGCACGAGCGCGTGCGCCTGGCCGAGCGGCTCGAGCAGCTGACCCCGCGCGAACGCGAGGCGCTGAACCTGATCGTCGCCGGCCGCACCAACAAGGAGATCGCCCGGCAGCTGGAGATCAGCCCGCGGACCGTCGAGGTCCACCGCGCGCGGCTGATGCGCAAGCTGGAGGCGGATTCGCTGTCGGAGCTGGTGCGGATGGTCCTCGGCTCGGCCTGAGGGCCGGCCAGGCCCCGGCCCGGGTCACCCCGCCGCGTGGCGCCGGTCGACCTCGTCGGCGAGGGATCGCAACTCCGCGCCGATCTCCACCGGGTAGGCGGCGCCGCCGCCGAGCCGCCTGAGTTCGTCCGGCAGCAATCCCAGGGCCTCCTGCAACGCCGCGCGCAGCTGCGCCAGCGGCGGCCCCGGGGCGAGGCGCTTGCCGGCGCGCATCACCGGCTGCAACAGCGGCACGGCCCCGGGCGGCCCCGCCGCGTCGGCCAGCGTCACCGTGTCGCCGCGCGGTCGCCCGGCCGCGTCGAGCCGTCGCCACACCTGCTTGCGGCCGGGCCAGGTGACCTTGCCGCTGGAGAGCTTGCGCCGCGGCTGGCCGGCGTACTCCTGCAGCTTGTAGGCGCAGTCGAGGCTCGGCAGGTCGTGCGAGGTGGTCATGTGGGTGCCGATGCCGTAGCCGTCGATCGGGGCCCCGGCGGCAACCAGCCGGGCCAGCTGGTACTCGTCGAGGTTGCCGCTGCAGAAGATCCCGGTGTCGCTCATGCCGCCGGCGTCGAGGATCGCGCGGACCCGGCGTGCGCCGTCGCGCAGGTCGCCGCTGTCGATGCGCACCGCCTTGACGCGGATGCCGTGCCTGGCGAACTCGCCGGCCAGGCCGACCACCTCGCGCGCCCCCTGCTCGACGTCGTAGGTGTCGATCAACAGCACCACGTTGTCGGGTTGGCTCAGGGCGAAATCGAGGAACGCCGTGCGCTCGTCCGCGTGCGCCTGGACGAACGAGTGGGCCATGGTGCCGAACACCGGGATGCCGAACTCCCGGCCCGCGCTGAGCGTCGCCGTGCCGGTGAACCCGGCCAGGTAGGCGGCGCGGGCGGCCAGCGTCGCCGCCTCGGCGCCGTGGGCGCGGCGCATGCCGAAGTCCACCAGCTGGCGGCCCGGGGCCGCCAGCACGCAGCGCACCGCCTTGCTCGCGATCAGCGTCTGCAGGTGCACCAGGTTGATCAGCCGGCTCTCGATGAACTGCGCCTCGGGCAGCGCCGCGGTGACCCGCAGCAGCGGCTCGTCGGCGAAGCAGACGGTGCCCTCGGGCATCGCGTCGACATCGCCGGTGAAGCGGAACGAGGCCAGCTGGTCGAGGAACCCGCGGTCGAAACGGCCGGTCGACGCGAGCCATTCCAGCTCGTCGCCGCCGAAGTGCAGCTGCTCGAGGTAATCGAGCAGCTGGGCCAGGCCGGCGGCGACGACGAACTGCCGCTGCTGCGGCAGCCTGCGCACGAACAGCTCGAACACCGCGGTATCGCGCATGCCGCCACGCTGGTAGCCCTGCAGCATGGTCAGCTGGTAGAGGTCGGTCAGCAGGGCCGAGCCGGCATCGCTCACGCGAGCTGCTCCAGGTGCACCGGCACGGCGCCGGCCGCGCGCATGCGCTCGAGCGCGGCGTCGCCGTCGCCGGGTTGCAGCTCGACCGCGCGCACCGCGTCGGTCAGCAGGCAGACCTGGAAGCCGGCGCGCAGGCCGTCGAGCACGGTGTGCAGCACGCAGTAGTCGGTGGCGAGCCCGCCGACGAACAGCCGCAGGCAGCCGGCCGCGTGCAGCTCCTCGGCCAGGCCGGTGCCGTCGAACCCGGAGTAGCTGTCCGCCCCGGCGCCGATCGCCTTGGCCACGTGGCGCCCCGCTGCCGGCAGGCGCAATCCGGGGGCGAACTCGGCGCCGTGCGTGCCCTGCACGCAATGCGGGGGCCACGTGCCGCCCTGGGCCCGGAACGAGCAGTGGTCGGCCGGGTGCCAGTCGCGGGTTGCGTAGACCGGCAGCGAGCGTGCGCCGAACAGCTCGATGTAGCGGTTCAGGGCCGGGATCACCGCGTCGCCGCCGGCGACCGCGAGCGCACCTCCCGGGAGGAAGTCGTTCTGCACGTCGACCACCAGCAGGGCGTCGCCCGGGAGCAGTTCGATCGTCGTCGAGCCTGGGTCCGGCATCGCCGTACTCCTCTGCCTGAGATCCTCAACCTGAGTCTAGACGTTGCGGCACGGCGCCCCTGGACACGGTACCGCGGCTGCCGGCCATGGTGTACCATGCGGCGCCCACGCAGCCGCGTACCGCGCAGATCATGGCCGAAATCAACGCGATCCAGAATCAGCTCGACGACCTGCAAGGGCGCACCACCGCCCTGAGGGGGTACCTTTGACTACCCGGTCAAGAGCGAACGCCTGACCGAGGTCGTCCGCGAACTCGAGGACCCTGGCATCTGGAGCAACCCGGAGCGCGCGCAGGCCCTGGGCCGCGAGCGGGCCGCGCTGGAGCGCGTGGTACTGATGCTCGACCGCCTGGCCAAGGGGCTCGGCGACGCCGCCGAGCTGTTCGAACTGGCCCGCGAGGAGGACGACGCGGGCACCCTCGACGAGATCGCCGAGGACCTCGCGCGGATGGAGCAGCAGGTCGGCGACCTCGAGTTCCGCCGCATGTTCTCCGGCGAGGCCGACCCGTGCAACGCCTTCGTCGACATCCAGGCCGGCTCCGGCGGCACCGAGGCGCAGGACTGGGCCGACATGCTGCTGCGCATGTACCTGCGCTGGGGCGAGCGGCGCGGCTTCGACACCGAGCTGATCGAGGTCTCGCCGGGCGAGGTGGCCGGGATCAAGAGCGCCACGATCGAGTTCCGCGGCGAGTACGCCTTCGGCTGGCTGCGCACCGAGACCGGCGTCCACCGGCTGGTGCGCAAGTCGCCGTTCGACTCCGGCAACCGCCGCCACACCTCGTTCGCCTCGGTGTTCGTCTCGCCCGAGATCGACGACGAGATCGAGATCGAGATCAACCCGGCCGACCTGCGCGTCGACACCTACCGCGCCAGCGGCGCCGGCGGCCAGCACGTCAACCGCACCGAGTCGGCGATCCGGATCACGCACCTGCCGAGCGGGATCGTCGTCGCCTGCCAGAACGACCGCTCCCAACACAAGAACCGTGCCACCGCGATGAAGCAGCTGAAGTCCAAGCTCTACGAGATGGAGCAGCAGAAGCGCAACGCCGAGCAGCAGGCGCTCGAGGACAGCAAGTCGGACATCGGCTGGGGCAGCCAGATCCGCTCCTACGTGCTGGACCAGTCGCGGATCAAGGACCTGCGCACCGGGGTGGAGATCGGCAACACCCAGGGGGTGCTCGACGGCGACCTCGACCCGTTCATCGAAGCCAGTCTGAAGAGCGGCCTGTAACCATATGAACGAAAAAGAGACCAACGCGCCCGGCGACGACCAGCCGGCAGCCGACGAGAACAAGCTGATCGCCCAGCGCCGGGGCAAGCTCGACGCGCTGCGCGCCGCCGGGCCGGCCTTTCCCAACGACTTCCGCCGCGACCGCCTGGCCGCCGAGCTGCACGCCGCCCACGGCGCCAGCGACGCCGAGGCGCTGGAGGCGGACCCGGTCCGGGTCTGCGTCGCCGGCCGCCTGATGACCCGGCGCGTCATGGGCAAGGCGAGCTTCGCCCACCTGCAGGACATGTCCGGGCAGATCCAGCTGTTCGTGCAGCGCGACGCCCTGCCCGAGGGCCTCTACGCCGCGTTCAAGGGCTGGGACCTCGGCGATATCGTCGGCGCCGAGGGGGTGCTGTTCCGCACCCGCACCGGCGAGCTGTCGGTGCGCGTCGCTGCGCTGCGGCTGCTGACCAAGGCGCTGCGACCGCTGCCGGAGAAGTACCACGGCCTCGCCGACACCGAGACCCGCTACCGCCAGCGCTACCTCGACTTGATCGCCAACGAGGGCAGTCGCGCCACCTTCCGCAAGCGCAGCGCGATCGTCCGCTACATCCGCGAGTTCCTCGACGCGCGCGGCTTCCTCGAGGTCGAGACGCCGATGATGCAGGTGATCCCCGGCGGCGCGGTGGCGCGGCCGTTCGTCACCCATCACAACGCGCTGGACATGCCGCTGTACCTGCGCATCGCGCCGGAGCTCTACCTGAAGCGGCTGGTGGTCGGCGGCTTCGAGCAGGTCTACGAGATCAACCGCAATTTCCGCAACGAGGGGCTGTCGACCCAGCACAACCCCGAGTTCACGATGCTCGAGTTCTACCAGGCCTACGCCGACTACCACGACCTGATGGACCTGACCGAGACGCTGCTGCGCGGCCTCGCGGAGCGGGTCAACGGCGGCACCACGGTGGCCTACCAGGGCCGCGAGTTCGACTTCGGCAAGCCGTTCGCGCGCCTCACCGTGCGCGAGGCGATCCTGCGCCACAACCCCGGGATCGACCCCGCCGCGCTCGACGACCTCGCGGCGACACGGGCCGTCGCGCGCCAGCTCGAGGTCGAGGTCAAGCCGGGCTACGGCCTGGGCAAGCTGTGGCTCGAGATCTTCGAGAAGACCGCCGAGCACCGGCTCGAGGACCCGACCTTCATCACCGCCTACCCGACCGAGGTGTCGCCGCTGGCGCGGCGCTCGGACAGCGACCCGTTCGTGACCGACC
This sequence comes from Gammaproteobacteria bacterium, assembly GCA_036525695.1. Lineage (GTDB taxonomy): Bacteria > Pseudomonadota > Gammaproteobacteria > QNFN01 > QNFN01 > DATCZX01. The sequence continues at coordinate 8,315 of DATCZX010000358.1, forward strand.
GCTTCGAGCTGTTCGTCGGCGGCCGCGAGATCGCCAACGGCTTCTCCGAGCTGAACGACCCGGAGGACCAGGCCGAGCGTTTCCGTGCCCAGGTGGCGGAGAAGGAGGCCGGCGACCTCGAGGCGATGCACTACGACGCCGACTACGTGCGCGCGCTCGAGCACGGTCTGCCGCCGACCGCCGGGGAGGGGATCGGCATCGACCGCCTGGTGATGCTGCTGACCGACTCGCCGTCGATCCGCGACGTGCTGCTGTTCCCGCACATGCGCCACGCCGAGAGCGGCGCCGGCTGACCCGGCTCCCGCGACCCGGCGGGCTGTCACACACCGTTACATTCCGGCCGGCGGCGGCAACGCCCCGGTTACATCGCGCTGCTGTAATGACTCCAGGGAACACGCACGGGCACCTGCCCGAAGGAGCAGACGATGAAACGCAGCAGCAAGATCCTCCTGGTCACGGCCGTCGCGGCCGGCCTGGTCACCAGCGCCGCGCTGGCCGGCGGTTACGGCTACGGCCCGGGCGGTTGCGAGCGCAGCGGCGCCGGTTACGGCGCCGGTCCGATGAGCGGACAAGGCATGGGCTACGGCGGCATGCACCACGGTCCGCGCCACGACGGGCGCTTCGCCCCGGCGGCCTACGGCGACCGGCTCGAGCGGATGCGCGCGGGCCTCGAGCTGAGTGCGGAGCAGGAACCGGCCTGGCAGGCCTTCAGCGCCAAGCTCGAAGCGCAGCGCGAGGCGATGGCCGAGCACCGCGAGACGATGCGCGAGTCGGTGCAGGAAGGGGCCACCGCGGTCGAACTGGCCGAGCGGCGGGTCCAGTGGATGGGCCAGCGGCTGGCGGCGATGACCGAGCTGAGCGAGGCGGTCAAGAGCTTCTACGCCCAGCTGACCCCGGAGCAGCAGCAGCGGTTCGACCGGCTGCCGCTCGGTGGTGGCCACCGCGGCATGCACCGGCCGTTCTGAGCCGGAACTAGTCCCGCTCCACCGACGCGGGGCGCGCTGGC
>DATCZX010000359.1:0-2023 GCA_036525695.1 Gammaproteobacteria bacterium
GCCCGTAGGAGCGCCGTCCCCGGCGCGATTCTTCTCCCCGACGCCCGTCGCCGCGGGGACGCGGCTCCTACGGGAAGAGCGCTCTACCCCGCCCGTAGGAGCGCCGTCCCCGGCGCGATCCTTTCTCCCCGGCGCCGGATCGCCGCGGGGACGCGGCTCCTACACGAAGAGCGCTCTACCCCGCCCGTAGGAGCGCCGTCCCCGGCGCGATTCTTTCTCCCCGGCGCCGGATCGCCGCGGGGACGCGGCGCCTGCGGGCAGCGCCTGTTCGGTAGGATGCGGTGAGCTTGCGAACCGCATCGTCGGCCCCGGGCTTCGCGGTGCGGTTCCGTTGTCACCGCACCCTACGCGCTGCTAACCCTGCAGCCGGTGCGGCTACCCGCCGCCGCGGCCGTAGCGGTCGTCGAAGCGGACGATGTCGTCCTCGCCGAGGTAGCTGCCGGACTGCACCTCGATCAGCTCCAGCGGTAACCTGCCGACGTTCTCGAGGCGGTGCTTGGTCCCCAGCGGGATGTAGGTCGACTCGTTCTCCGAGAGCAGGAAGGTCTCGTCGCCGCGGGTGATGCGCGCGGTGCCGGAGACCACCACCCAGTGCTCGGCGCGGTGGTGGTGCAGCTGCAGCGACAGCTCCGCGCCGGGCTTCACCTAGATGTGCTTGACCTGGTAGCGACCCACCAGCGACAGCGTCTCGTAGCTGCCCCACGGGCGGTAGACCTTGCGGTGGGTCAGCGTCTCGCTGCGGCCGCTCGCCTTGAGCCGCTCGACCACCTCCTTGACCTGCTGCACGCGCCCCTTGTGCGCGACCAGCACCGCGTCGGCGGTCTCGATGACGATGTGGTCCTCGAGGCCGATCGCGGCCAGCAGCCGGTCCTCGGTGCGCAGGTAGCAGTTGCGCGAGCCGACGTTGACGACGTCGCCGACGGCGACGTTACCGTCGCCGTCCTTCGCCCCATCGTCCCACAACGCCGACCACGAGCCGACGTCGCTCCAGCCGGCGTCGAGCGGCACCACCGCGGCGGCGCAAGGGACGTCGGGCGTGCACACCTTCTCCATCACCGCGTAGTCGATCGAGTCGGCCGGGCAGGCGGCGAACGCCTCGGCGCCGAGGCGCAGGAAGTCGTAGTCGGCCTGGCGGTCGGCGTGCGCAGCGCGGCAGGCGGCGAGCATCGCCGGGGCGTGGCAGCCGAGCTCATCGAGGTAGAGCTGGGCGCGGAACAGGAACATGCCGCTGTTCCAGTAGTAGGCACCGCTGGCTAGGTAGCCCTCGGCGGCCTCGCGGTCAGGTTTCTCGACGAAGCGATGCACCTCGTAGCCGGTACCCTGCGCGCCGAGTTCGGCGCCGCGCTCGATGTAGCCGAAGCCGGTCTCGGGCGCGCGCGGCACGATGCCGAAGGTGACCAGCCGGTCCTCGCCGGCGAGGCGCCGGGCGGTCTCGATCGCGGCGTGGAAGCGCGGCACGTCGTGGATCACGTGGTCGGCCGGCAGCACCAGCAGCAGCGGGTCGTCGCCGTGGGCGAGCGCCTCGAGCGCGGCCACCGCGACCGCCGGGGCGGTGTTGCGCCCGACCGGCTCGAGCAGGATCGCCTGCGGGTTGACCCCCTGCGCGCGCAGCTGCTCGGCGACCATGAAGCGGTGCTCGGCGTTGCACACCACCAGCGGCGCGCTCGTCGCGGCGAGGCCGTCGAGCCGGGCCAGCGTCTGCTGCAGCAGCGTGGACTCGCCGACCAGCGGCAGCAGCTGCTTCGGGTAGAGTTCGCGCGACAGCGGCCAGAGCCGGCTGCCGGAGCCGCCGGAGAGGATCACGGGTACGAGCATCGGTGTCGGTCTCTGCAGGGCGGTTCAAGGTGTCGCGAAGGGTAACGGATCGGGCGGGAGCGGTCGACACTGGCTCCCCCCTCACCCCTACCCCTCTCCCCGGCGGGGAGAGGGGAAAGACCGACATGGCGATGCCAGGTTCGATGCCAACCATCGGGGGTCGGAGTCGGCGCAGCCGGGTCGGGCGGGAGCGGTCGACACTGGCTCC
>DATCZX010000360.1:0-3665 GCA_036525695.1 Gammaproteobacteria bacterium
GCTCGAGGGCCTCGCCCACCACGATCGCCATGCCGAGATGCAGCGCACGCAACTGCTCCAGTTTCTCGGCCAGTTCCAGCGGCGCCGGCGGCGCTGCGGCCAGGCGCTTGAGCGCGCCCACGCGGTAGGCATAGAGCCCCAGGTGTCGCCAGGCGCCGGAGAAGTCCGTCTGCGTCGCCACCCCGCCGGAGGCGCCATCACGGTGCCAGGGAATGGGCGCGCGGCTGAAATACAGCGCGCGGCCGTCCGCGCGTCGCACCAGCTTCACCACGGCCGGATCCAGGAATTCCTCGAGGGCCTGTATGGGCGTGCCCAGGGTCGCGATGTCGGCGCCGGGATCGGCGACCAGCAAGGCCGCGGCCTGCCGGACCAGCGCAGGCGGCAGCAGGGGTTCGTCTCCCTGCACGTTGACCACCACGTCGGCGTCGCGCCAGCCGCGGCGCGCCGCGACCTCGGCGAGGCGATCCGTCCCGGAGACGTGCGAGGCCGAGGTCATCTGCACCTCGGCCCCGAACGCCGCGCAGGCCTGCTCGATCCGGACGTCGTCCGTCGCGATGATCACCTCGGCGGCGCCAGATGCGACGACGCGCTCGTGGACATGCTGGATCATCGGCCGGCCACCGATATCCACCAGCGGCTTGCCCGGCAACCGGGTGGAGGCGTAGCGCGCCGGAATCACCGCGCGGAACATGGCTTCAGCGCGCCAGCAAGGGGTCGTCTGACGACAGCTGCCGCGCCTCCTCCTCGAGCATGACGGGCACTCCCTCGCGAATCGGGTATGCGAGCCGGTCGGCCCGGCAGATCAGCTCGCGCGTGTCGCGCGAATGCACCAGCGGCCCCTTGCAGACCGGGCAGGCGAGAATGTCGAGCAGTTTGGTATCCAATGAAAACTCCTAGTCTCGCGGGGTGCGGCGCCGGCAGGCATCTTCGACGACCGCCAGCAGCCGCTCGGCATCGGCCGGGCTGAAGGCGGCGCCGACCTCGAGATACCAGTGCGCGGGGCCGGCGATCCCCGCGCATTTTACGGCATCTTTCTCCGTCATCAGCACCGGCAGGCCATCGCCGAAGCTCAACTGGGCCGCGCTGGGCACGGCATGGTCCGGCAGCGCGCGCGCATCGATGTCGATACCGAGACCGCGCAGCAGCCCGAAAAACCGCTCCGGGTGCCCGATGGCGGCGATCGCATGCGCCCGCTGCCCGCTGAAAGCCTCGACGGGCAGGCAGTCGCCGGAGACGACGTTGACGAACCGTATCGGCTCCATGCGCATGCGCAGGCTGCCCGGATACTGGAAACCCTCGTCGTTGATCACCACTGCGCCGGCCTCCGCGAGCCGCGTGGGCGCCTCCCGAAGGGGCCCCGCGGGCAGGCGCCGCGCGTTGCCGAGCCCGCGCCGGCCGTCCACCACGATGACCTCGGCATCGCGCTCGAGCGCGTAGTGCTGCAGGCCGTCATCGGAGAGGATCACGTCGCAGTCACCCTCGAGCAGCCGCACGGCCGCCGGTCGGTCGGACCCGACGGCCACCGACACGCCGCTCCGGCGCGAGATCAGCGCCGGCTCGTCGCCGGTCTCCGCGACCGGGTCCGATGGCAGGATCCGGCGCGTGCCGGGGCTGCTGCGTCCGTAGCCACGACTGACGACGCCAACCCGCCGGCCGCGCAGCCGCAACTGCCCGGCGAGCCAGATGATCAGCGGCGTCTTGCCGGTGCCGCCGACCGTGACGTTGCCCACGACGACGACGGGCCGCGGCGACCGGTAACGCGACAGGACGCCGGCCGCGTACAGCCAGCGGCGCAAGCCGGCGACGGCCGCGAACAACCAGGCGGCCGGCAGCAGCCACGCTCCGCGGCGCGTGCCCCCGTACCAGGTCTGGAGCAGCCAGTCTTGCATGCGGCTCCCGCTGTTGATCAGACGTTGAATTGCATGCGGTGCAGCGCGGCATACATGCCGTCGCGCTGCAGCAGGTCCGTGTGGCTGCCGCTCTCGACGAGGCGGCCCTCGTCGAGCACGAGGATCCGGTCGGCCTTCTCGATGGTCGACAGGCGGTGCGCGATGACCAGCGTCGTCCGGTCCTTGAGCAGCTCCAGCAACGCCTGCTGGATGACCCGCTCCGACTCGCTGTCCAGCGCCGAGGTCGCCTCGTCGAGGATCAGTACCGGCGCGTCCTTGAGCAGGGCCCGCGCGATCGCCACCCGCTGCCGCTGGCCGCCCGACAGCAACGCGCCGCGCTCGCCCACCCGCGTGTCGAGCCCCTGCGGCAGTTCCTTCGCGAACTCCATGACGTGGGCGGCCCGCGCCGCGTTCTCGACCTGTTCCGGCGTCGCCGCGGGCGCGCTGAAGGCGATGTTGTTCCGGATGCTGTCGTCCAGCAGCACCACGTCCTGGCTGACCAGGCTGATCTGGTCGCGCAGGTCCTTGAGGCGATACTCGCGCACGTCCACGCCGTCGAGCAGCACCTGACCGCCGGTCGCGTCATAGAACCGAGGCAGCATGCTGACCAGCGTCGACTTGCCGCTGCCGGAGCGCCCGACAATGGCGACCGTCTCGCCGGTCCTGGCCACGAAGCTGGTGCCGCGCAGCACCTCGCCCTGATCGGCCGAGTATTCGAAATCCACGCCGCGGAATTCCACCTCGCCGCGCGCCCGCGCCAGCGGCCGCGGGCCGCCCTCGCCCTCGCCCGGCGTATCGAGCACCTCGAATACGCTGGCGCCGGCCGCAATACCCTGTTGCAGCGGGCTGACGATGCTGACCAGCCGCCGCAGTGGCGCAGTGACCAGCAACAGCGCAGTGAGGAACGAGGTGAATTCGCCGATCGTGATGCCCTCCCTCAGGACCTGGCGCGTCGCGACGTACATGACCGCCGCCAGCCCGAGGGCCGCGATCATCTGCACCACCGGGTTGGACACGGCCCTGACCGTCACCAGCTTCATGAAGCTGGCGCGGTTGCGCTCATTGACCCCCTCGAACAGCGCCATCTCCTGCGGCTGCGCGTTGAACACCTTGATCATGCGGTGGCCTTCCAGCGCCTCCTTGGCGACGCGGGTGACGTCGCCCATCGAGTTCTGGATGCGTTCACTGTAGCGGCGGAACAGCCGGCTGGTCACGCGCATCAGGCCGACGATCAACGGCGCCACGCCCAGCGCGAACGCCGTGAGGCGCCAGTTCATGTAGAACAGCCACCCCAGCAAGCCGACGATGGTGAGCGTGTCGCGGATCATCGAGGTGACCGCGGTCGTTGCCGCCTCCGCCACCAGTTCGATGTTGTAGGTCAGCTTGGACAGCAGCTGTGCGACGCCGCGGCGGTCGTAGAACGACGCCGGCAGCACGAGGTACTGGCGGAACACGTCGCCGCGCAGGCCCTTGATGACCTGGCGGCCGACCCAGCCCGGCGCGTACACCGAAAGGTAGTCGCCGATGCCGCGCGCCGCGAACAGCGCGATGATCCCCGCCGGCACCAGGACCAGCACGTCGGCGTTGCGCTCGACGAAGGCGCCGTCCAGGAACTCCTTGACCAGCCACGCGAGCCCGGTGTCGACCGCCGCGAACAGCGCCATGCCGAACACGCCCAGCGCGAACATCGGCCAGTGCGGCCGCGCGTAGGACAGCAGCCTGAGGTACACGCGCATCCCGCCGGCATCGACCGGCGGCAGCGACGGATCTGCCCTA
>DATCZX010000361.1:0-2371 GCA_036525695.1 Gammaproteobacteria bacterium
GTGCCGGCGGCTCGGCTGCAGGCCGCGCTGGAGCAGATCGAACCGCAGCTGCGCGCCGACCTCGAGTTCGCCGCGGCGCGCATCCGCGCCTACGCCGAGCGCCAGCGCCTGGAGTCGTGGCGCTACACCGAGGCCGACGGCACGGTGCTCGGGCAGCAGGTCACGCCGCTAGACCGCGTCGGCCTGTACGTGCCCCGCGGCAAGGCCGCCTACCCGTCGTCGGTGCTGATGAACGCGGTGCCGGCGAAGGTCGCCGGGGTGCCCGAGCTGGTGATGGTGGTGCCGGCGCCGGGCGGCGAGCTGAACCCGCTGGTGCTCGCGGCCGCCGCGGTCGCCGGGGTCGACCGCGTGTTCACCCTCGGCGGCGCCCAGGCGGTCGCCGCGCTGGCCTACGGCACCGCCACGGTGCCGGCGGTGGACAAGATCGTCGGCCCCGGCAACGTCTACGTCGCCGCGGCCAAGCGCCTGGTGTTCGGCCAGGTCGGCATCGACATGATCGCCGGCCCGTCGGAGATCCTGGTGGTCTGCGACGGCGCCACCGACCCCGACTGGATCGCCATGGACCTGTTCTCGCAGGCCGAGCACGACGAGGACGCGCAGGCGCTGCTGGTGTCGCCCGACGCGGCGTTCCTCGACGCCGTCGCCGCCGCGATCGAGCGCCTGCAGCCGCAGCTCGAGCGCGCCGCGGTGATCGGCCAGGCGCTCGGCGGGCGCGGCGCGCTGATCGCGGTCCCCGACCTCGCCGCCGCCGCGGCGGTGGTCAACCACGTCGCCCCGGAGCACCTCGAGCTGTCGGTCGCCGACCCGCAGGCGCTGCTGCCGGCGATCCGCCACGCCGGCGCGATCTTCCTGGGCCGCTACACCGCCGAGGCGGTCGGCGACTACTGCGCCGGGCCGAACCACGTGCTGCCGACCTCGCGCACCGCGCGCTTCTCGTCGCCGCTCGGGGTCTACGACTTCCAGAAGCGCAGCAGCCTGATCTTCTGCTCGGCGGCGGGCGCCGCCAGCCTCGGCGCGGTGGCCGGGCGGCTGGCCCGCGGCGAGGGGCTGACCGCGCACGCCCGCTCCGCCGAGTACCGTTGCCGGCGGGGCTGAGGCGATGCCACGCGCTGACGCCGCGGCCCGCTGGGTGCGCCCGGAGATCCAGGCGCTCAGCGCCTACCACGTCCCGCCGGCGGCGGGACTGATCAAGCTGGATGCGATGGAGAACCCGTACGGCTGGCCCGAGGCGATGACCGCGGCGTGGCTCGAGCGGCTGCGCGCGGTGGAGATGAACCGCTACCCCGACCCGTCCGCGGGCGAGCTGAAGGCCGCGCTGCGCCGCGAGCTCGAGCTGCCGCAGAGCGCCGGGCTGCTGCTCGGCAACGGCTCCGACGAGCTGATCCAGATGATCGCGCTGGCGCTGTCGGGCCCGGACCGGGTGGTGCTGGCGCCGGAGCCGTCGTTCGTGATGTACCGGATGATCGCGGTGTTCGCCGGCATGCGCTACGTCGGCGTGCCGCTGCGCGACGGCGACTTCGCCCTGGACCGCGCGGCGATGCTGGCGGCGATCGCCGCCGAGCAGCCGGCGGTGGTGTTCCTGGCCTACCCGAACAACCCGACCGGCAACCTGTTCGGCAGCGCCGACCTGGACGCGCTGCTCGAGGCCGCGCCGGGCCTGGTGGTGGTCGACGAGGCCTACGCGCCGTTCGCCGAGGCCAGCTGCCTGGAGCTGCTCGGCCGCCACCCGAACCTGGTGGTGATGCGCACGCTGTCGAAGCTCGGCCTCGCCGGCCTGCGCCTCGGCCTGCTCGCCGGCGCCCCGGCCTGGCTCGACCAGTTCGAGAAGCTGCGCCTGCCCTACAACGTCGGCGTGCTGAACCAGGTCAGCGCCGCGTTCGCGCTCGAGCACGCCGCGGTGTTCGCCGAGCAGACCGCGCGCATCCGCGCCGAGCGCGGCCGGCTGCAAGCGGCGCTGGCGGCGCTGCCCGGCCTGACCGCCTACCCGAGCCGCGCCAACTTCATCCTGCTGCGCGTGCCGCCGGGACGGGCCAGGGAGCTGCACGCGGCGCTGCGCGACGCCGGGGTGCTGGTCAAGCTGCTCGACGGCGCCGGCCCGCAGCTGGCCGACTGCCTGCGCGTCACCGTCGGCCGCCCCGACGAGAACGACGCCTTCCTCGCCGCGCTGCGGCTTGGGCTGGACTGATCGGGACACGTGGCGCGAGGGGCAATGCGGTGACAGGCAAGGCACCACGCCGAATCCTGGTGCTTACCTCGACTTTTCCGCGTTGGTACGGCGACAGTACGCCACCGTTCGTGTTCGAGCTGGCGCGTCGTCTGGTCGGACGGTTCGAGGTGCACGTGCTGGCGCCCCATTCACGAGGCTGCGCCA
>DATCZX010000362.1:0-5469 GCA_036525695.1 Gammaproteobacteria bacterium
AGCGGCCGCGAGAACCCGGCCTGCGAGTGCCCGGCGATCCTGCGCGGGCTGAAGCGGCCGCAGGAATGCAAGCTGTTCGCCACCGCGTGCACCCCGGACAACCCGCTCGGCTCGTGCATGGTCTCGTCCGAGGGGGCGTGCGCCGCGCACTACAGCTACGGCCGCCACCGGGCGGCGTGAAGCGCTGGGCGTGATCTTGGCCACGTTTTCGTGGGTCGGGCTTCAGCCCGACGCGGCGCCGGTTGTCGGGCTGAAGCCCGACCTACAGAATCCAGCTTCCGACCCGATGAACAGCCGATGACCCGTCACTACACCTCACGTCTCGACCTGCAGCACGGCGTCGTCGAGCTGACCCACGGCGGCGGCGGCCGCGCGATGGCGCAGCTGGTCGACGAGCTGTTCGTCCGCGCGCTGGACAACCCGCTGCTGGCACGGCTGAACGACCAGGCCTGCTTCGAGGTCCCCGCCGGGCGCATGGTGATGGCCACCGACAGCCACGTGGTGACGCCGCTGTTCTTCCCCGGCGGCGACATCGGCAGCCTGGCCGTGCACGGTACCGTCAACGACGTCGCGATGGCCGGGGCGCGGCCGCTCTACCTGAGCGCCGCGTTCATCCTCGAGGAGGGCTTCCCGCTGGCCGAGCTCGCGCGCATCGTCGACTCGATGGCGCGCGCGAGCCGCGACGCCGGGGTGCCGGTGGTGACCGGCGACACCAAGGTGGTCGAGCGCGGCAAGGCGGACGGCCTGTTCATCACCACCACCGGGGTCGGCGTGGTGCCCCCCGGGGTGGAGATCTCCGGTGACCGCGCGCGGCCCGGCGACCGCATCCTGGTCAACGGCACGCTCGGCGACCACGGCATCGCGATCATGGCCAGCCGCGAGAACCTCGACTTCGGCGCGCCGGTGGTCTCCGACAGCGCGGCGCTGCACGGCCTGGTCGCGGCGATGGTCGCCAGCGGCGCCGACCTGCGCTGCCTGCGCGACCCGACGCGCGGCGGCCTCGCGGCGACGCTGAACGAGCTGGCGCAGCAGTCGGGCGTCGGCATGCTGCTCGACGAGGCCAGCCTGCCGGTGCGCGAGCCGGTGCGCGCCTGCTGCGAGTTCCTCGGCCTCGACCCGCTCAACGTCGCCAACGAGGGCAAGCTGGTGGCGATCTGCCCGGCGGCCGACGCCGACAGGCTGCTCGCGGCGATGCGCGCCCACCCGCTCGGCCGCGACGCGGCGCTGATCGGCGAGGTGGTCGCCGACGACCACGCCTTCGTCGAGATGCAGACCGCGTTCGGCGGCCGGCGGATGGTCGACTGGCTCAGCGGCGCGCAGCTGCCGCGGATCTGCTGAGGGCCGCGGTGGGCTCGCCGCAGCGTCACCGCGTCTCCGCCCCCCGGTGCGCCTGCCCGGGCGCGCCACCGGGCCGGTCGATGGCCGGCGCGGCGAACCGCCGGCGCCGGCGCCGGTCTGAGCAAGCGTGATGCCGACCCGGACCCGGACCGACCCGCCCCCGCGCTGGCTGGCGCTGCTGCCGCTGCTGTGGCTGCTGGCCGGCTGCGGCGGCGAGGCGCAGGCGCCGGGGCCGCGCGTCGGCGAGCCGTTCCCGGCGCTCGACATCCCCGGGCTCGACCGTGATCCGCTGCGGCTCGGCGAGTTGCGGGACCGGCTGGTGGTGCTGAACCTGTGGGCCACCTGGTGCGCGCCGTGCCGCGAGGAGATGCCGGCGCTGCAGCGGCTCAGCCGGCGCCACCCGGACGGCCGCCTGACGGTGATCGGTCTCAGCGTCGACGAGGACCTGAACCTGGTGCGCGAGTTCCTGCTCAAGTACGCGATCGACTTCCCGGTCGCGATCGATCCGGGCGGCGCGCTGGCCGACGGGGTGCTCGGCGTGCGCGCCTACCCCGACACCTTCATCATCGCGCCCGGCGGCAAGCTGGTCGAGCGCATCGGCGGCAGCCGCGCCTGGGACGGGGAGGAGATGGTAAGCTTGCTCGAAAAATGGTTGCCCGGCCGCTGATGAACCCGCCTGCAGCGGCAACCCGAGCCAGCGGACCGCACCTCGCCAGCATGCCAGTCGAGCCGACCGAGAACCCGTCGCCGCGCACCGGGCCCTTCCCGGGCTGGACGCTGCGCGCCAAGGGCGCCGGCATGCTGCTGCTGATCACGGTCTACGCGGTCTGCGTGGCGCTCTACGCCACCGCGCAGAAGAACCGCCTGCTCGACCGCTTCAACGAGCTGCAGCAGCAGCACGAGAGCGAGGCGGCGATCCGCGAGACCGAGCTCGGCGCGTTCCAGGACATCACCGAGTTCCTGCTGTTCATCGAGGGCGACCCGGTCACCAGCCGCGAGTCGCTGCGCGCGCACATCGAGGACCTGCAGCGGCGCCAGCTGGCGCTGATGCAGCGGTTCCCCGAGGTCGCCTCGACCTTCGCCGAGCTCTCGCACAGCCTGGCCCGCGCCTACAGCAGCCCGTCGCCGCAGACGCTGGCCGGCGTGCGCCACGAGCTGGCCGCGACCCAGCGGCACCTGCAGGAGCTGGCCCGGGCGTCGGCCCAGCGCCAGGCCCAGCTGGCCGAGGAGTACTACCGCCTCGGCGAGCGCGCCGCGTTCAACGCGCTGCTGCTCGGGCTCGCCGGGATGCTCGCCATCAGCACGCTGGCGCTGATCTTCTTCGCCGGGCTGACCCGCGACATCAAGCGGCTGGAGAGGCGCGTCGACGACGTCATCCACGGTTACCGCGGCGCCCCGCTCGCGGTCTCCCGGGGCGACGAGCTGGGCCAGCTGACCGCCGACGTCAACCGCATGGTCAGCGAGCTGGCGCAGCGCGAGCACGACCTCGACATCGAGCGGCGCAAGGGCTTCCAGCAGGAGAAGATGGCCTCGATCGGCACCCTCGCGGCCGGCATCGTGCACGAGATCGGCAACCCGATCGCGGCGATCTCCGGCCTGGTCTACGCGCTGCGCGGCCACGCCGGCAACGCGCCCGCCGAGCTCGCCGCGCACAGCGAGAAGCTGGACCTGATCGAGACCCAGGTCGACCGCCTGTCGGCGATCGCGCGCGACGTCTCCGACTTCGCCGCGCCGCAGCCGGGACGGCGCGAACTGCTCGACCTCAACGGCCTGGTGCGCAACACCCACCGCTTCATGCGCTTCGATCAGCGGCTGCGCGAGATGCAGGTCCAGCTCGACCTGGACAGCGGGCTGCCGGCGATTTACGGTGTCGCCGACCAGCTGACCCAGCTGCTGATGAACCTGATGATCAACGCCGCCGACGCCACCGACCGGAACAAGCAGGAACCGCCACGCATCCGCCTGGCCACGGCCAGGGCGGGACACCGCGTGCGCCTGCAGGTCGAGGACAACGGCCACGGCATGGACGCGGCGACCCGCGAGAAGGCCCTCGACCCGTTCTTCACCACCAAGGGGGCCGGCAAGGGCACGGGCCTCGGCCTGCCGCTCTGCTACACCCTGGCCAGCGAACACGGCGGCACGCTGGAACTCGAGTCTTCGCCCGGGGTCGGAACCTGCGTGACAGTGACACTGCCGATCGACGAGCGCGGCGAGACCCGGCCGGCGCCGGCCGCGGGCAGGCGTGCGCGATGAGCGGGCTGCGCGTGCTGGTGGTCGACGACGAGCCGGCGATCCGGCAGATCCTGGCCGACGCCATCGGCCGCGCCGGTTACGGCGTCAGCGAGACCGGCGACGGCGAGGCGGCACTGCAGCGGCTGGCCGAGGGCGACATCGACATCGCCCTGTGCGACCTGAAGATGCCCGGTATCGACGGCATCGAGCTGGTGCGCCGCGCGCGCGCCGCCGGCGTCGAGACCACCTTCCTGATGATGACCGCCTACGCCTCGGTGGCCACCGCGATCGAGGCGATGCGCGCCGGTGCCTACGACTACATGATCAAGCCGCTGCGCAGCGAGGACGTGCTGCGCCGCATCGAGCAGATCGCCAGCTTCATCAGCCTGCGCGAGGAGAACCGTGCGCTGCGCGACATCGTCCTCGGCAGCGGCGAGAAGCTGTGCCCGTTCGACTCCGAGGGGATGCGCCGCATCGACCGGCTGGTGGCCAAGGTCGCACCGACCGAGAGCACGGTGCTGGTGACCGGCGAGAGCGGCACCGGCAAGGGGATGGTGGCCCGCGCGATCCACAACCTGAGCCCGCGGCGCCACGCGCTGTTCCTGCCGGTCAACTGCGGCGCGATCCCGGAGAACCTGCTCGAGAGCGAGTTCTTCGGCCACGCCAAGGGTGCCTTCACCGGCGCCGAGCGGGCCAAGAAGGGGCTGTTCGTCGAGGCCGACAAGGGCACGCTGTTCCTCGACGAGATCGGCGAGCTGCCGCTGGCGATGCAGGTCAAGCTGCTGCACGTGCTCGAGGACCAGGAGATCCGCGCGGTCGGCAGCGAGCGCGGGCGCCAGGTCGACGTGCGCCTGGTCGCGGCGACCAACCGCGACCTCGAGGCCGAGGTCGAGAAGGGCAATTTCCGCCAGGATCTCTACTTCCGCCTCAACGTCGTGCACATCGAGATCCCGCCGCTGCGCGAGCGGCGCGAGGACATCCTGCGCCTGATCCACTACTTCCTGCATCGCCACGCCAGCGATACCGGGCGCAGCGAGGGTTTCGCGCTCGATCCCTTGGCCGAGCAGATCCTGCTGCAGCACGACTGGCCCGGCAACGTCCGCGAGCTCGAGAACGTGATCGAGCGGGCGCACATCCTCGCCGACGGCGAGCGCATCGGCGTCGCCGACCTGCCGCCGCAGCTGGCCCGCGAGCGCCACGCGGGCGATCCGGCCGGCAGCTCGGCCCCGCTGCGCGACCAGGTGCGCGCGTTCGAGATCGGCGTGATCCAGAACGCGATCGACGAGGCCGACGGCGACCGCCGCATCGCCGCGCGCCGGCTCGGCATCGGGCTGTCGACGCTGTACCGCAAGCTGGAGGAGGAGGCGGAGCAGGAAACCGCCTGAGGCGACCACCGCTCGCGCGCCGCTGCGCGCCACGAGGAGACCATGCACAGCCAGATCCGCACCCGCACCCGCGTCGCCGGCCTCGGCCTGGCGCTGCTGCTGGCGACTGTCGCCAGCGTCCAGGCCGGCCCCCAGGAGGACTTCGAGACCGGCGCCGCCAGCTACCGCAACGGCGACATCGTCGGCGCGATGCCGCCGCTGCGCCGCGCCGCCGATGCGGGCCACGTCGAGGCCCAGCTGCAGTTCGGCTTCATCCTCGACTGGTCGGAGGAGAACGCCGAGGCGGTGCGCTACTACCGGATGGCAGCCGACAGCGGCGACCCGCGCGGCCAGCTCGAGCTGGCGCGGATGTACCTGAGCGGCGAGGGGGTCGAGCCCGACCCGGAGGTCGCGCGCGGCTGGATCGAGAAGGCGGCGGCGCAGAGGCACGCCCCGGCGCTGACCCAGCTCGGCCACGGCTACCTCGACGGCGGCCTCGGCCTGGCAGCGGACGAGGCGCAGGCGCGCAGCCACT
>DATCZX010000363.1:0-5504 GCA_036525695.1 Gammaproteobacteria bacterium
CGGGCTCGGTGGCGGGCGTGCCTCGAGCTCGGCGGCGCGCTGCACGATTTCGTCGCTGAAGCCAAAGTCGCGCAGGTCCGCGATGCGCATCGGGTACAAGATGCCGTCCAGGTGGTCGCACTCGTGCTGCACCACGCGCGCGTGGAACCCCTCGACCTCACGTGCGAACTCGGTGCCGTGGGCATCGAAGCCGGAGTAGCGCACGCGGCTGTGGCGCGGCACCAGCCCGCGCAGGCCGGGCACGCTGAGGCAGCCCTCCCAGGCCTCGTCGAAGTCGTCGTCGAGCGGCTCGATCACCGGGTTGACCAGCACCGTCGGCGGGATCGGCGGGGCGTCCGGGTAGCGCGGGTTGCTGGGGTAACCGAACACCACCACCTGCAGCAGCACGCCGATCTGCGGCGCCGCCAGCCCCGCCCCCGCCTCCGCCGCCATGGTCTCCCACAGGTCGGCGACCAGCGCGTGCAGCTCCGGGGTGTCGAACTCCTCGACGTGGGCCGAGCGGCGGCGCAGCCGCGGGTCGCCGATGCGCAGGACGCGGTGGATGGTCATGGCTGTCGAGTCCTCGTCTGCGTAGTGGAGTCGGGCGGGGGCAGGCTAGCGCATCCGGGCCGCCGGCTCCATACGGCCGCACCCGGGCCGGCGCGTGCGGTGCCGGTGAAACGGCCGCTACCCGACGATGGCCGCCCGCACCAGCAGCGCGTACGGCAACAGGATCAGCGGTGCAAGCAGCCAGGGCAGGGCCGTGTCCCCGAGTGGCGTGAGCAGCAGCAACAGCAGCAGAACGGCACTGATCGCCAGGCCCAGGAGGTGCTGTCCGCGACGAAAGCGCGCCTCCGCGGCAACGGGGAGACGCACCAGAGAAGTGGCCGGGTTGACGATCGCGTGACCGCTCCCGAGCGCCACCAGCGCACCGCACAGCAGCAGCGTGAGCTGGTGCGGAACGGCGCCTGGGTCAAGCGTGTTCAGCACCACGCAGGCCGCCAGGAGGGTTCCCAGCAGCCATGCGCACCGGCGCCAGAATCGCGCCTCTGCCCGTTTCAACATCCTCTGCTGCACCTCACCGGCGCGCGCCCGCTGCACCCGTGCGGGAGCGCCGGCACATCCCTACGCGCGCCGTGCCCTGACCAGCGCGTCCAGCGCGACCGCCCCGCCGCCACCCCGGTGGCCGAGGTCGTCGTCGAGCGGGCGGCGCACCACCTCGGCGAGCTCGATCGCCAGCCCCGGCAGCGCGGCCGCGACCTCGCCGGGCGTCGCCAGCACGGCCGGGTCGCGCGGGCCGCCGTGGCCGTGCTCGAGGTTGCTGCGGTCGTGGGCGAGGTAGAGCAGCGTGCCGCCGGGCGCGAGCGCGGCCGCGGCGGCGGTGAGCAACCGCCGCAGCTCGGGCAGCGGTAGCTGCAGGTAGCAGAGCAGCACCAGGTCGAACGCCCGGGGGACGGCGAGGTAAGCGGCGGCGTCGGCGACCACCCAGTCGACCTGCAGGCCGGCCTGCGCGGCGGCGCGGCGCCCCTTGGCGAGGCCGACGGCGGAGAAGTCGACGGCGCTGACCTGCCAGCCCTGCGTGGCGAGCCACGCGGCGTTGCGGCCCTCGCCGGCGCCGAGGTCGAGGGCGCGGCCGGGTGGCAGGCCGGTGACCTGCTCGACCACGCAGCGGTTCGGCCCGGCCGACCAGACCAGCCCGGAGGCGCTGTAGCGGCGGTCCCAGTCGTTGGCGTCCACGGTCTCCTTTCGGGCGACGGGGTCGGGTTGGGCCGCGCCGCGCCGACCTGCGCTGCGTGCTGGCCGCGCCTAGGCGCCAGCGGTGGCCACTTCCCAGCCCATCTCCGCCAGCGGCCGCGCCAGCGCGCCGTAGGCGAAGGCCTTGTCGCTGGCGGCGTTGCCGTCGAGCGCGCGCCGCTGGATGCCCTGCAGGATCGCGGCGAAGCGGAAGAAGCTGAAGGCGAGGTAGTACGGCCAGTGCGGGATGCCGTCGAGGCCGCGGCGGGCGCAGTACGCGGCGACGTAGGCCTCCTCGCCCGGGATGCCGAGCGCGGCGCGGTCGAGCCCGCCGAGCCCGGCCAGCACCGGCAGGTCGTGCGGCAGGCGCAGCTGCATGCACTGGTAGGCGAGGTCGGCGAACGGGTGGCCGAGGGTCGACAGCTCCCAGTCGACCACGGCGCGCACCACGGGCTGCTCCGGGTCGAAGATCAGGTTGTCGAGGCGGTAGTCGCCGTGGATCAGCGCGACGCTGCCGTCGTCGTCCGGCTGCGCCTCCGGCAGCCACTCCAGCAGCCGCTCCATCGCCTCGATGCGCTCGGTCTCGGAGGCGCGGTACTGCCTGCTCCAGCGCCCGACCTGGCGCGCGAAGTAGCTGCCGGGCTTGCCGTAGTCGGCGAGGCCGACGGCGTCGACGTCGACCCCGTGCAGTGCCGCCAGCACGCGGTTCATCTCGGTGTAGATGGCGCCGCGGGTGGCGCGGTCGCACTCCGGCAGCGCGGCCTGCCACAGCACCCGCCCGGGGACGTGGGCCATGACGTAGAACCAGCTGCCGATGACGTCGTCGTCGGTGCACAGCAGCAGCGGCTCGGCCACCGGCACCGCGCCGCCGTGCAGCGCCCGCAGCACGCGGAACTCGCGGTCGACCGCGTGCGCCGACGGCAGCAGCTCGCCGGGCGGCTTGCGCCGCAGCACGTAGCGGCCGGAGGCGGCCTCGAGCAGGAAGGTCGGGTTCGACTGGCCGCCGGCGAACTTCTCCGCCAGCAGCGGGCCGCGGAAGCCCGGCAGCTGCGCCGCGAGGTACTCCGCGAGGCGCTCGGCGTCGAAGCCGTGCGGCCCGGCGCTCATGCCTCGGCGGGGGCGTGCCGGCGGATCAGCTGCTTGCCCAGCGAGGCCAGGTGCACGGCGTCGGGACCGTCGGCGATGCGGCAGTAGCGCGCGTAGCTGAAGGCGCGCGCCAGGAACAGGTCCTCGCTGAGGCCGGCGGCGCCGTGCAGCTGGATCGCGCGGTCGATCACCGTCTGCGCCATCTGCGGGGCGACGATCTTGATCATGCCGATCAGGTCGCGTGCCTCCTTGTAACCGGCGCGGTCCATGCGGTCGGCGGCCTGCAGCGTCAGCAGCCGCGCCTGCTCGATCTCGCACGCCGACTGCGCGATCGCCTCGCGCACCGGGCCCATCTCGCTGAGCTTCTTGCCGAAGGCGACGCGCGACTCGGCGCGCCTGCACATCAGCTCGAGCGCGCGCTGCGCGCAGCCGACCAGGCGCATGCAGTGGTGGATGCGGCCGGGCCCGAGGCGCGCCTGGGCGATGGCGAAGCCGTCGCCCTCGTTGGCCAGCAGGTTGGAGACCGGCACGCGCACGTGGTCGAACACCAGCTCGGCGTGGCCGTGCGGGGCGTCGTCGTAGCCGTAGACGGTCAGCGGGCGCAGCAGCTTGACCCCGGGGGTGTCGAACGGCACCAGCACCTGCGACTGCTGGCGGTGGCGGTCGGCGCCGTCGGGGTCGGTCTTGCCCATCACGATCAGGATCTTGCAGCGCGGGTCGGGCGCGCCGGTGATCCACCACTTGCGCCCCTCGATCACGTAGTCGTCGCCGTCGCGGGTGATCGAGCACTTGACGTTGGTGGCATCGGACGAGGCGACACCGGGCTCGGTCATCGCGAAGGCCGAGCGGATCTCGCCGGCGAGCAGCGGCTTCAGCCACCGTTGCTGCTGCGCCGGCGTGCCGAAGCGCGCCAGCACCTCCATGTTGCCGGTGTCCGGGGCGCTGCAGTTGAAGCACTCGGCACCGATCAGCGAGCGGCCCATGATCTCCGCCAGCGGCGCGTACTCGAGGTTGCTCAGGCCGTAGCCGAAGTCCTCGAACTCGGCCAGGAACAGGTTCCACAGCCCCTCGGCCTGCGCCTTCGCCTTCAGCTCCTCCATCAGCGGCGGGATGGTCCAGCGGTCCGCGGCCTGCTCGACGTGCTCGAAGTAGGCCGCCTCGGCCGGGTAGACCTGCTCCTGCATGAAGCGGGTGACCCGCACGGCCAGGTCGCGCACGCGCGGCGAGTGTTCGAAGTCCATGGTCCCCTCCCCCGGATCTAGACGCTGGTGATCGCCGCGCGCCGGTCGGCCCGGTCGAGGTGCGGCACGCTGTTGAAACTGACCAGCTGCAGCTGTTCGCCGTCGTCGTAGAGCTGGGCGAAGGCGCTGTTGCGCAACTGCAGGTTGAGCCCGATGGTGGCGCTGTCGGGGAGCTGCAACGCGACCCCGAGGGCCCGTGACACCGGCCCGCCCGAGCAGACCGCCAGCACCCGGCGCGCGCCAGCGGCACGCTCGCGCATCTGCGCCAGCGCCCCGCCGATGCGCAGGCCGAACTCGGCCCAGCTCTCGGGCACGCCGCCGTTCAGGCGGTTGCCGGCCCACGCCGCGAGGGTGTCACGCAGCAGCGTGTAGAACGCGCGCCCGCTGGTCTCGCTCGAGCTCAGCATGGCGACTCCCGGCGGCCCCGCATGGGCCGCGATCAGCGCGCCGAAGTCGTACTCGTCGAGGCCGTCGATGATGCTCGTCGGCGGCACCGCGGGCAGCGCCGAGAGCAGCGCCTCGAGGGTCTCGCGGTGGCGACGCTGGCGCCCGCAGAAGGCCACGTCGAAGACGACGCCGCGCTCGGCGAAGTACTCGCCGAGCCAGCGCGACTGCTGCATGCCGAGCTCGGTCAGGCGGTCGTAGTCACCGCTGCCGAAGGCGGCCTGGCCGTGGCGGACGAGGAACAGCTCCGCCATGTCAGGTCAGCTTGACCGAGTGGGCGGCGTCGACCGTCAGCACGCTGCCGCTGATGTAGCTGCCGGCGTCGCTGGCCAGCAGCAGCAGCGGGCCGTCGAGGTCCGCCGGCTCGCCGAGCCGGCGCGCCGGCAGCTTCTGGATGTAGGCCTGCCCCGCCGGCGAGTCGAAGAACGCGGCGTTGATCTCGGTGCGGATGTAGCCCGGCGCCAGCGCGTTGACGCGGATGCCGTGGCGCACCAGGTCGAGCGCCATGCTGCGGGTCAGCTGGATCACCGCCGCCTTGCTGGTCGCGTAGGCCGCGTGCTGCGCCTGCACCGAGAGGCCGAGCACCGAGGCGAGGTTGACGATGCTGCCGGGCCGGCCGGCCGCGACCAGCCGCCGCGCGGCCTCGTGGCCGACGCGCCAGAGCCCCTTCAGGTTGACCCCGAGCACGGCGTCCCAGTCGGCCTCGGACTGCTGGTGGAACGGCGCGGTCAGCGCGATGCCGGCGTTGTTGACCAGCACGTCGACCACGCCGAAGGCCGCCTCGGCGGCGTCGAACGCGGCGGCCACCGAGGCGTCATCGGTGACGTCGAGCGGCACCGCGAGCGCGCGCCCGCCGGCCGCCTCGAGCGCCTCGACCAGCGCGTCGAGGCGTTCCTGGCGCCGGGCGCCGACCACCACCGCGGCGCCGGCCGCGGCGAGGACCTGGGCAAACCGTTCTCCCAGGCCGCCGGACGCGCCGGTGACGAGGGCGGTGTGCCCGGCGAGCGAGAAGCGCTCCGC
>DATCZX010000364.1:0-3493 GCA_036525695.1 Gammaproteobacteria bacterium
GACCAGCGAGCCGCCACCCTCGCGCGAGCCGTCGCTGCGGCCGGCCAGGCACGCGCTCTGCTCGACCGGCAGCGCCGCCTCGGGCAGCGGCAGCGCCACCGCCCCGGCGCAGCCCGCGGCGCTCAGGCGCGGCGGGTCGAACTCGAGCCAGACGGTACGGTACCCCTCCGGCACCGTCGCCTGCAGCGGCTGGGTCGGGATGCCGGCGAGCAGCTCGCCCCACAGGCGCAGCGCGCCGCTGGCCCCGGTCAGCCCGGTCGGCGCGTTGTCGTCGCGGCCGACCCAGACCACCGCCAGGTGCTCGCCGCTGAAGCCGGCGAACCAGCTGTCGCGCAGGTCGTCGGTGGTGCCGGTCTTGCCGGCCACGCCGAGCGCGGCGACCGCCGGCTGCAGCGAGCTGGCGGTGCCGTCGCGCACCACCTCCTGCAGCGCCCGGGTCAGCTGGTAGACCGCGCCCGGGTCGACCCGCTGCTCGACCGTCAGCGGGTAGCGCTGCAGCCGGCTGCCGTCCGGGGTGACCACCTCGCGGATCGCCCGCAGCGGGGTGTAGAAGCCGTTGCCGGCCAGCGTCTGGTAGAACTGCGCGACCTCGAGCGGGGCCAGCTCGAGGGTGCCGAGCAGCAGCGCCGGGTAGGCGTCGACCGGCCGCTGCACGCCGAGCCGCTGCAGCATGTCGACGCTGCGCGGCAGGCCGAGCTCCATGCCGAGCCGCGCGGTGGCCTGGTTGTAGGACTCGGCCAGCGCCCGGAACAGCGGCACCGCGCCGTGCGACTGGCGGTCGTAGTTCTGCGGTTCCCAGCGGCTGCCGTCGTCGAGGGTCAGCGAGTACGGGCGGTCGTCGAGCGAGGTGGCCAGCGTGTAGCCGCGCTCCAGCGCCGCCAGGTAGACCGCCGGCTTGACCAGCGAGCCGATCGGCCGCACCGCGTCGAGCGCGCGGTTGAAGCCGGCGTAGCGCGGGCGCCGGTCGCCGGTCACCGCGAGCACCTCGCCGCCCTCGCCGCGGGTCACCACCAGCGCCGCCTGCAGCTTGCCGGCCGGCAGCTTGCGCGCCTGCTCCAGCGCCGGCAGCTGCCGCGCGACCACCGTCTCGGCGCGCTGCTGCACCAGCGGGTCGAGGGTGGTGAACACGCGCAGCCCCTCGCTGCGCAGGTCCTCGTCGCGGTAGTCGCGGCGCAGCTGGCGGCGCACCAGGTCGAAGAACGCCGGGTAGGTCACCGCGGCGGTGTCGCTGTCGGCGCTGACCCCGAGCGGTGCGCGCTGCGCGGCGACGCGGCTCTTCCGGTCGACCAGGCCGAGCTCCTCGAGCTGCGCCAGGATCCGGTTGCGCCGCTCCAGCGCCCGCTCCGGGTGACGCCGCGGGTCGTAGTAGGAGGCGCCGCGCAGCAGCGTCACCAGCAGCGCGGCGCGCGGCAGGTCGATCTGGGTGACCGGCTGGCCGAAGTAGTAGAGGCTGGCGCGGCCGACGCCGTGGATCGCGCGGGCGCCGTCCTGGCCCAGGTAGACCTCGTTCAGGTAGGCCTCGAGGATCGCCTCCTTCGGGTAGCGGTACTCGAGCAGCAGCGCCATCAGCGCCTCGTTGGCCTTGCGCACCAGGCTGCGCTCGGGGGTCAGGAAGAAGTTCTTGACCAGCTGCTGGGTCAGCGTGCTGCCGCCCTGGCTGACCCGGCCGCTGCGCAGGTTGGCCCACACCGCGCGCGCGATCGCCACCGGGTCGACGCCGTGGTGGCGGTAGAAGTGGCGGTCCTCGACCGTCAGCAGCGTCTCGACCAGCACCGGCGGCACCTCGGCCAGCTGCACCAGCACCCGGTCCTCGTTGTGCGCCGGGTAGATGCCGCCGATCTCCAGCGGCTCCAGCCGCAGCAGCGGCAGCGCCCCACCCCCGGGCACCTCGAGCGCGCTGACCCGGCCGTCGGCGAAGCGCACCACCGCGGCCTGCGGCGCCTGGCGCCCGTCGGCGAAGGCGAAGCCGCGGCTGCGCAGCGTGACGCTGTCGCCGCTGCGGCGGAAGGTGCCGGGCTCGCCGCTCGCGCCGCCCTCGGCGTAGCGCAGCAGCTGCAGCTCGTCGGCCAGCTGCCCGGGGCTCAGCCGCAGGCCCGGGAACAGCTCCAGCGGCCGCGCGAAGACCCGTGCCGGCAGCGCCCAGCGCTTGCCCTCGAACTGGCCGACCACCTCGCGATCGAGGTAGTAGAGGTAGCCGCCGAGCGGCGGGATGGCCAGCAGCACGACCCACAAGGCGAGCTTGAACAGCCCGCGCCAAAAGCGGCGCGGGCGACGCTCGGGTTCGGAGCGGCGCCGTTTGGGTTTGCGGGCTGGCATGCGCAGGTCGTGACGGTGATTCGCGGTGCGCCCATTCTAACAGCCCGCGGCGGGCTGGCAGCGGACAACGGGTGCCGGCCGCCCGGGCTGCTGTTACCCTGTCGCACACCCCGGCGGGGTGGCCCGTGCCATCCCGCCACCACGGCCTCGGAGGCACGGATGGCTACGCGGGCGCTGCTCGACGCGCTGCAGGACCCGGCGCTCTACGCGCACCCGGTGACCGGTTTCGAGCTGCTCGAGACCCACATCTCCTGGGTGCTGCTGACCGGGCCGTACGCCTACAAGCTCAAGAAGCCGGTCGACCTCGGCTTCCTCGACTTCTCGACGCTGGCGCAGCGGCACCACTTCTGTGCCGAGGAGCTGCGCCTGAACCGCCGCCTCGCCCCGCGCTTGTACCGTGACGTGGTCGCGATCCACGGCACCGAGGCCGCGCCCAACCTGCGCGGCGCGGGGCCGCTGCTCGAGTACGCGGTGCAGATGGTGCAGTTCCCGCAGCAGGCGCTGCTCGACCGCGTGCTGGCGCGCGGGGAGCTGACCGCGGCCCACGTCGACGCGCTGGCCGCCGCGGTCGCCGCGTTCCACGCCGATGCCCCGGTCAGCGGCCCGGACCGGCCGTACGGCGAGCCGGACCTGGTGTTCCAGCCGGTGCGCGAGAACTTCGTCCAGATCGACCCGCTGCTCGACGACCCGGCCGAGCGCGCGCGGCTGTCGCGGCTGCGCGACTGGAGCGTCAACCGCTTCCACGAGCTGCGCGAGGCGCTGCTGCGGCGCAAGGCCGGGGGCCGCGTGCGCGAGTGCCACGGCGACCTGCACCTCGGCAACCTGCTGCTCGACGGCGGCGGCGTCAGCGCCTTCGACTGCCTCGAGTTCAGCCCGCCGCTGCGCTGGATCGACGTCGCCAGCGACCTCGCGTTCCTGCTGATGGATCTCGCCGAGCACGGCGCCGACGCGTTCGCTGCGCGGCTGCTCGACGGCTACCTGGCCCGCAGCGGCGACTACGGCCTGCTCGCCGTGCTGCCGTTCTACCTGGTCTACCGCGCGCTGGTGCGGGCCAAGGTGGCGGCGATCCGGCTCGGCCAGGGCGGCGCCGACGCCGGCGAGCTGCACGCCTACCTGGCGCTGGCCGAGCGGCTGCGCCGGCCGCCGGCACCGTGCCTGCTGGCCACCCACGGCCTCT
>DATCZX010000365.1:0-2423 GCA_036525695.1 Gammaproteobacteria bacterium
GTTGACCGCGTCGGCCAGCAGCCACGCCTGCTCGGTCAGCTGCGCCAGCCAGGCCCCCGGGCCGCCGCGGAAGCTGACCGCGCCGTCGAAGCCGAGCGAGGCCCCGGCGTCGATGCCGCGCTCGACCCGCTCCGGGGCCACCGCGGCGGTCGGGTCGACGCGGCTCCAGCCGCGCCCCGGCAGCCACACCTCGGACCAGGCGTGGGCGTCGGACTGGCGCACCGCGAGGTGGCCGCCGAGCGGGTTCAGCTCGCCGCCCTGGTAGCCGGTGACCACCCGCGCCGGGATCCCGGCGACGCGCATCAGCACGGTGAAGGCCGCGGCGTAGTGCTCGCAGAAGCCGCGCCGGGTCTCGAACAGGAAGCCGTCGATCGGGTCGCCGGGCAGCAGCGGCGGGCTCAGCGTGTAGACGAACGGCTGCTCGCGGAAGTGCTGCAGCGCCAGCTCGACCACCGCGGCGTCGTCGGCCGCCGCGTCGCGCCAGCCCTGCGCCAGCGCCTGCACCCGCGCGCTGGTGCGGTAGGGCCGCTGCAGCCCCGCGCGCAGCTCGGCGGCGCTCGGTGGCCCGGTCACGTATTCCGGGTAGGAGCGGGCGCGGTAGAGCCGCTGGGTGTCCACCGGCCGCTGCGCCAGCACCTGGTAGTCGGTGGTCAGCGAGGCGTTGGCCGGGATCTCGGCCGGCAGGTCGAGCGCGAACAGCCAGCGCTGCCCGTGCGGCTCCAGCGTCACCGCGTAGCCGACCGCGTCGCCGAGGCCGGTGTAGCCGAGCTCCTCCGGGGCCGGGGGGGTGCCCGCGCGCCAGCGGCGGCCGTCGGTGAACCAGAGCACCGGGCCGCGCCAGTAGCGCTGCGCCGGCGGCGGCACGGGACCGTCGAAGCTGACCCGGAAGGCGAGCTCCTCCGACTCGACCAGCCGGCTGATGCTGCCGGGCTCCATCTCGTCGCTGATCCCGGAGATCGCGCCGCGCTGCTCGCGCGGCATGTGCCAGAGCGGCTCGTCGATGCGCGGGAACAGCACGAACAGCACCAGCATCACCGGCAGCGCCTGCAGCAGCAGCACCGCGGCCAGGCGCAGGTCGGCGCGCAGCTCGCCGTGGCCGGGCCCGCGGTTGGCCGCGATCAGCGTCGCGGTCAGCGCGACCACGCTGAGCAGCAGGTAGAGCGCCATCGGGATCGACTGCGAGTAGAGCAGGTTGGCGATGACCAGGAAGTAGCCGAGGAACACCACCAGGTAGAGGTCGCGCGGGGTCTCCGTCTCGAGCAGCTTCAGCGCCACCATGGTCGCCAGCAGCGCGATCCCCGGGTCACGCCCGGCGACCGTGCCGTAGGTGGCCAGCACCAGGGCGAAGCCGCCGACCGCGAGCAGCCCGCGCAGCCAGCCGCGCAGCTGCGGCAGCCGGCGGCGCACCTGGACCAGCCGCAGCAGCGCCGCCCCCAGCCACGCCAGGGTCAGCCAGGCCGGCTGGTAGAAGGCCAGCGGCGCGGCCACCAGCAGCAGCCCGACCAGCAGCCGCGGGTAGAGGGTCGGCAGGTTCACGCCGGCCGCTCCGCGGCGAGGCCGAACAGCGCCAGCTCGCCGAGGCACAGCTTGAGCTGGGCCTCGCCGTGGCCGAGCGGGAGCACCTTTCCCGGCAGGCGCAGGCCGTAGGCGTGGCCGGCGGCCTCGGCGTCGAGCACCCAGCGGGTCAGCCGGCTCAGCCGCGCCTCGGGGTCGGCCTCGGGGACCCGCTCCCAGTCGAGCCACAGCTCCTCGACCCGGTCACCGCCGAACTGCTTGGTCAGCAGCACGCCGCTGCGTGCCAGCCCCTTCCAGTAGACCTGCCGCGGCGGGTCGCCGTGCTGGTAGCCGCGGAAGCCGCTGAAGTCGTCGCTGCCCTGGCCCTGCTCACCGCTGCTGCTGGAGCGCGCGGCGGCCGGCGGCGGCGCCGAGCCCGGAGGGGCCGGCCGCGGGTAGACCAGGCAGCGGGTGCCGAGGTCGACGTGGGCCCAGGCGCGGAACAGGCCGAGCGGGTAGCGGGTGTCGAGCGTGAAGCGCCCGAGCGCGACCCAGCCGCGCCGCCGGGTCGGCCGTTCGAGCAGCACGCGGGCGTGGCCGGCGACGTCGGTGGCCGCGCCACCGCCGTCGGCGGCCTGCAGGTGCAGCGCGCGGCGCGGCGGCCCGCGCGGGTCGTCGAGCTCGATCGGGAACGCCGCCGGGCTGCCGGCGAACACCGCCGCCGGCGCCCCGGCGGCGACGCGCAGCCGCACCAGGTTGCGGTAGGTGTGGTGCATCGCCGCCCAGGCCATGCCACCGAGCAGGAAGGTGAGCACGAAGCCGAGGTTGTTGCCGTAGTTGATCGAGCCGAGCAGCAGCAGCAGCAGCAGCAGCGCGAAGGCGAGGCCGGCGCGGGTCGGCAGGATGTAGACGCGGCGCCGGTGCAGCTC
>DATCZX010000366.1:0-2578 GCA_036525695.1 Gammaproteobacteria bacterium
GCAAGACCGTGGTCGCCGCGGCCGCGGTGCTGCAGGCGGTCGAGAGCGGCTGGCAGGCCGCGGTCGTGGCGCCGACCGAGCTACTCGCCGAACAGCACGCGCGCAACTTCCGCCACTGGCTCGAGCCGCTCGGCGTGAACTGTGCCTGGCTCGCCGGGCGCATGCCCGCGGCGGCGCGGCGCGACGTCCTCGCGGCCCTCGGCGACGGTTCCGCGCAGGTCGCCATCGGCACCCACGCGCTGTTCCAGGAGACACCGGAGTTCGCCCGTCTCGGGCTGGTCGTGGTCGACGAGCAGCACCGCTTCGGTGTGCACCAGCGGCTGGCGATGCGCGACAAGGGGGCCGACGGGGCGCGCCGGCCGCACCAGCTGATCATGACCGCGACGCCGATCCCGCGCACGCTGGCGATGACCGCCTACGCCGACCTCGACCTGTCGGTGATCGACGGCCTGCCGCCCGGGCGCAAGCCGGTGACCACCGTCGCGCTGCCCGACCGGCGCCGCGCGGAGGTGGTCGAGCGGGTCCGCGAGGCCTGCTCCGGCGGCCGCCAGGTCTACTGGGTGTGCACGCTGATCGAGGAGTCCGAGGCGCTCGAGGCCGAGGCCGCCGCGGCCACCGCCGCGGAGCTCGCCGCGGCGCTGCCGCAGCTGCGCGTCGGCCTGGTGCACGGCCGCCTGAAGGGCACCGACAAGGAGCAGGTGATGGGCGCCTTCGGCCGCGGCGAGCTCGACCTGCTGGTGGCGACCACGGTGATCGAGGTCGGCGTCGACGTGCCCAACGCGACGCTGATGATCATCGACAACGCCGAGCGGCTCGGCCTGGCCCAGCTGCACCAGCTGCGCGGGCGGGTCGGGCGCGGCGCCGAGCAGAGCTACTGCGTGCTGCTGTACAGGGCCGGCCTCGGGCAGAACGCGCGGCGCCGGCTCGAGGTGCTGCGCGAGACCCACGACGGCTTCGAGATCGCGCGCCGCGACCTCGAGATCCGCGGCCCCGGCGAGGTCCTCGGCACGCGCCAGACCGGCGACCTGCAGCTGCGCGTCGCCGACCTGCTGCGCGACCAGCCGCTGCTGCCGGCGGTGCACAGTTGCGCCGCCGAGCTGGCCGCGCGCCACCCCGAGCGGGTCGACCCGCTGCTGGCGCGCTGGCTCGGGGCGAACACCCGCTACGCCGGTGTGTGAACCCGGTCGCGGCTACAATCGATGCCCGTGAACAGCCTCGACGACCAGCGCGACCCGCCCGAGCCGGCCTGGCGCGAACGGCTGCGCCAGTACGCGCTGCTGACCCGGATGCACCGGCCGATCGGCACCTTCCTGCTGCTCTGGCCGTGCCTGTGGGCGCTGTGGATCGCCGCCGGCGGGGTGCCCGAGCCGCTGGTGCTGGCGGTGTTCTGCGCCGGCACCTTCCTGATGCGCTCGGCCGGCTGCGCGATCAACGACTACGCCGACCGCGACTTCGACGGCCACGTCGCGCGGACCCGCGAGCGGCCGCTGGCCGCCGGCCGGGTCAGCCCGCGCGAGGCGCTCGCGGTGGCCGCGGTGCTGGCGCTGCTCGCCTTCGCGCTGGTGCTGCTGATGAACCGGCTGACGATCCAGCTCGCCTTCGTCGGCGCGCTGCTCGCCGCGACCTACCCGTTCACCAAGCGGCTGACCCACCTGCCCCAGGTCTACCTCGGCGCGACCTTCGGCTGGGCCGTGCCGATGGCGTTCGCCGCGCAGTCCGGCGCGCTGCCGCTGCTCGCCTGGCTGCTCTACCTGGCGGCGATCGTCTGGGCGGTGATCTACGACACCATGTACGCGATGGCCGACCGCCCGGACGACCTGAAGATCGGGGTCAAGTCGACGGCGATCCTGTTCGGCCGCGCCGACCGCCTGGTGATCGGCCTGCTGCAGGGGCTGCTGCTGCTGCTGCTGGTGCTGGTCGGCCACCTGGCCGGGCGCGGCTGGCCCTACGCCTGCGGGCTGTTCGTCGCGGCCAGCTACATGCTCCACCACCAGTGGCTGATCCGCACGCGCGACCGCGACGCCTGCTTCCACGCCTTCCTCGACAACAACTGGCTCGGCCTCGCGGTGACCGCCGGCGTGGTCGCCGACTACGCGCTGCGCGGCTGACGCCGCGGTCAAGCGGGCCGCGCCTCCAGCCCGGCCCGCGCCACGCACCACACCTCGACCTGCTCGACGCCGTCCTCCCGCAACACCCGCGCCAGCGCCTCCAACGTCTGCCCGGTGGTCATCACGTCGTCGACCAGCGCCACGTGGTGCAGCCCGAGCGGGCGCGGCAGCGCGAACGCGCCGCGCACGTTGCGCCGCCGCGCCGCGCGCTCGAGCCCGCTCTGTGCCGCGGTGTCGCGGCGGCGCACGCAGGCGTCGGGCAGCAGCGCCAGGCCCAGCTCGCGGGCCAGCGGGCGCGCCAGTTCGAGGGCCTGGTTGAAGCCGCGCTGACGCAACCGGCGCGGGTGCAGCGGCACCGGCAGCAGCGCCTGCGGCCACGGCCCCGGGTCGCCGGCCAACTGCTCGGCGAGCAGGCCGCCGAGCAGCCGTGCGCCGGCGAGCTGGCCGTGGAACTTGAGCCCGGTCACCAG
>DATCZX010000367.1:0-4471 GCA_036525695.1 Gammaproteobacteria bacterium
CCTCGAGGCCGTGGAGGCGCGCAACGAGCGCCAGAAGCGCGTGCTGTTCGACAAGGTGGTGCAGCACTTCGGCGCCGATCTCAGCGGCCGCCGCTTCGGGCTGTGGGGCCTCGCTTTCAAGCCGAACACCGACGACATGCGCGAGGCGCCGAGCCGGGTGCTGATCGACGCGCTGCTGGCCGCCGGGGCCCAGGTGCAGGCCTTCGACCCGGTGGCGATGGACGAGGCGGCGCGGCTCTACGGCGAGACCCCCGGCCTGGTGCTGTGCGGCGACGCCTATGCCGCCGCCGAGGGCGCCGACGCGCTGGTGCTGGTGACCGAGTGGCGGCAGTTCCGCAGCCCCGACTTCGGCAAGCTGAAGACGCTGCTGAAGCAGCCGGTGATCTTCGACGGTCGCAACCAGTACGAGCCGGCCCAGCTCGCCGCGCTGGGCTTCACCGTGCACGGCATCGGGCGCGCCTCGGCGCCGTGACCCGGCGCCACCGCGCGCGCCGCGGTGGCCACCCCCGGCCCCTGCCCTCGACCGGCCGCCCGGCTGCCCGCCCCCGGCGGCGTCGGCCAAAACCGACAAAACCTACCCGCTTCGGCCTACAAGACGGTCGGCCAATTCGACCTTGAAAAGGGCCAAAGATAGGTAAAAATCCTTAGGTCCAACAGGGCGATTGGAACCTCTGCCGGTCCAGCCAGGGGCGCGCAGTGGATCGACAACAACCGCAGCGGCTGCGCCCCCCGCTCGATATAACAAGGGAAACTGATGAACAAGCGACCGATACGGATCTACCTGGTCGACCGCCACGCCATGCTGCGCCAGGGGCTCGCGCAGATGCTGATGCTGGACCCGCGCGTGACCGTGGTCGGCCAGTCGCCGCGCGGCCTCGACTGCGTGCGCGAACTGCC
Organism: Gammaproteobacteria bacterium; assembly: GCA_036525695.1. Lineage (GTDB taxonomy): Bacteria > Pseudomonadota > Gammaproteobacteria > QNFN01 > QNFN01 > DATCZX01. The sequence continues at coordinate 898 of DATCZX010000367.1, forward strand.
CGCGAAGTACCCCGACATCGTGCTGTTCGACCTCAAGCTCGAGGACATGGACGGCTGCGCACTGTGCCAGCGGATCCTCGCGCTGCGCCCGGCGACGCGCATGCTGGCACTGACCGACCACGAGGACCAGCCGAGCGTCAGCCGCGCGATGGGGGCCGGGGCGAAGGGCTACCTGGTCAAGAGCGATCCCCCCGAGCAGGCGCTGCACGCGATCCTGCGCGTGCATGCCGGGGGCTTCCACCTGTCGGAGGCGGCGCGCCGTGCGCTGATCGGGCGCGTGATCCGTGACGACCCCGAGCGCGACCAGCTCGACACGCTGACGCCGCGCGAGGTCGAGGTGTTCATCCTGATCGTGCAGGGCGTGCGCACCAAGGACATCGCCGCGCGCCTCGGCGTCACCAGCAGCACGATCACCGCGCTGCGCGCGCGCATCCTGCTCAAGCTCGGCCTGACCACCACCGGCGAGATCATCCGCTTCGGCATCCGCAACGGGATCGACGGCGGCTAGCGCGGGGCGGACGGCCGGGCCGGTACCCGCGTACCGCCCGGCCGCCCGCCGGGCGACGCCGTCGCCCGAGGCGCGGGGCAGCGGTTACACTGGCGCCCACCTGCTTCCAACCGGGCTCCCGCAACGCATGAAGACCGCACTGATCACCGGCGTCACCGGCCAGGACGGCGCCTACCTGGCCGAGTTCCTGCTCGACAAGGGCTACGTCGTCCACGGCCTGAAGCGGCGCACCTCGCTGTTCAACACCGACCGCATCGACCACCTGTACCAGGACCCGCACGTCACCGACCGGCGCTTCATCCTGCACCACGGCGACATGACCGACAGCTCGTCGCTGGTGCGCATCGTGCAGCAGGTGCAGCCGGACGAGATCTACAACCTCGCCGCGCAGAGCCACGTGCAGGTGTCGTTCGAGGAGCCCGAGTACACCGCCGACTCCGACGGCCTCGGCACGCTGCGGCTGCTCGAGGCGATCCGCATCCTCGGCCTGGAGCAGAAGACGCGCTTCTACCAGGCCTCGACCTCGGAGCTCTACGGCAAGGTGCAGGCCATCCCGCAGACCGAGACCACGCCGTTCTACCCGCGCTCGCCGTACGCGGTGGCCAAGCTCTACGCCTACTGGATCGTGGTCAACTACCGCGAGGCGTATGGGATGTATGCCTGCAACGGCATCCTGTTCAACCACGAGTCGCCGATCCGCGGCGAGACCTTCGTCACGCGCAAGATCACCCGCGCGCTGGCGCGCATCTCCCTCGGCCTGCAGGAGTGCCTGTTCCTCGGCAACCTCGACGCCAGGCGCGACTGGGGCCACGCGCGCGACTACGTCGAGATGCAGTGGCTGATGCTGCAGGCCGACAGCCCCGACGACTACGTCATCGCCACCGGCGAGCAGCACAGCGTGCGCGACTTCGTCGACGCCGCCGCCGCCGAGCTCGGGATCCGGCTGCGCTGGGAGGGGCAGGGGGTTGAAGAGGTGGGCATCGTCGATGCGCTGCAACCGACTGCCGCGGCCTCTTCCCCGCTCCCCGCCGGGGAGCGCACCGGCCTCTCTTCCCCTCTCCCCACCGGGGAGAGGGGTAGGGGTGAGGGGTCTACGACCTCCCTGCAACCCGGCCAGGTCGTCGTCCGCGTCGACCCGCGCTACTTCCGCCCGACCGAGGTCGAGACCCTGCTCGGCGACCCGACCAAGGCGCGCGAACAGCTCGGCTGGCAACCGCGCACGAGCTTCGCCGAGCTGGTCGCCGAGATGGTCCGCTTCGACCTGCAGCAGGCACGGCGCGACGAGCTGTGCCGCACCGAGGGGTTCAACACCTTCAACTACCACGAGTGAGCCTGGGTCTTGTTGCAGCTCGCCCAGGAATGTATACATTAGGTGTATACACCAACCGGTGATCCCATGATCCGCTCGCAGATCTACCTGACCGAAGAGGAACGCGAGGCCCTGGCCCGGCTCGCACAGGAGACCGGTCGTCCGCAGAGCGAACTGATTCGCGAGGCGATCGATGCCTTTCTTGCACGCCAGGCCCCCCGGGAACGTGGCCGGCGGCTGCGGCAGGCCTTCGGCCTCTGGCAGAAGCGCACGGACCTGCCGGACTTCGGCGCACTGCGCCAGGAATGGGACCGCCCGGGATGAGTGCGCGCGGACGCGGCTGGCTGATCGACAGCGACGTGCTGATCGATTTCCTGCGCGGTCGCGCCGACGCGGCCGCCAGTCTCGAGGGGCTGGAGGGACGCCTGGCGCTATCGGCGGTGACCGTGGCCGAACTGTACGCGGGCGTGCGAAACGGCGAGGAGCGCACCACGCTGGACGCCTTCGTCGAACTGTTCGAGGTGCTGCCGGTGGACAGGGTGGTGGCCGAGGCCGGTGGCCTCTACCGCCGCGACTTCGGGCCGAGCCATGGCACCGGTCTCGGTGATGCGCTGATCGCGGCGACCGCCCGTCACCACGACCTTGCCCTGGTCACCAGGAACCGCAAGCATTTCCCCATGCTGGAACAGGTCCACGTCCCTTACGGAGACGCCTGAACAGTCCAGCCGGCCCGGGTGTTGCCACCGCCCCGAGCATCCGCCAACTACGCAAACGAGCCCGACCCCATGCACCTACGCCAACGCATCCTGGTCACCGGCGGCGCCGGCTTCCTCGGCAGCCACCTGTGCGAGCGCCTGCTGGCCGACGGCCACGACGTGCTCTGCCTCGACAACTTCTTCACCGGGACCAAGGACAACGTCGCCCACCTGCTCGACGAGCCGCACTTCGAGCTGCTGCGCCACGACGTCACCTTCCCGCTCTACGTCGAGGTCGACCAGGTCTACAACCTCGCCTGCCCGGCCTCGCCGATCCACTACCAGCACGACCCGGTGCAGACCACCAAGACCAGCGTGCACGGGGCGATCAACATGCTCGGGCTGGCCAAGCGCACCGGGGCGAAGATCCTGCAGGCGTCGACCAGCGAGGTCTACGGCGACCCCGAGGTGCACCCGCAGACCGAGGGCTACTGGGGCCACGTCAACCCGATCGGCGTGCGCTCGTGCTACGACGAGGGCAAGCGCTGCGCCGAGACGCTGTTCTTCGACTACCGGCGCCAGCACCAGCTGCGGATCAAGGTGGCGCGGATCTTCAACACCTACGGCCCGCGGATGCACCCGAACGACGGCCGCGTGGTGTCGAACTTCATCGTCCAGGCACTGAAGGGCGAGCCGCTGACGGTCTACGGCAACGGCAGCCAGACGCGCAGCTTCTGCTACGTCGACGACCTGGTCGAGGCGTTGGTGCGGCTGATGGCGACCGCCGACGACTTCACCGGCCCGGTCAACACCGGCAACCCGAACGAGTTCACCATCCGGCAGCTGGCCGAGCAGGTGATCGCGCTGACCGGCTCGAAGTCGAAGATCGACTACCGCCCGCTGCCCTCCGACGACCCGACCCAGCGCAAGCCCGACATCACCCTGGCGCGCGAGCAGCTCGGCTGGGAACCCAAGGTGCAGCTGGCCGCGGGGCTGAAGCCGACCATCGCCTACTTCGACGCGCTGCTGTCGTCCAGGGGGGCGTCCTCCAAGGGGTCGGAG
>DATCZX010000368.1:0-7062 GCA_036525695.1 Gammaproteobacteria bacterium
GGATCGGATCGGGCAAGCGCTGCTGCCGCCGCCCCGCCGGGGGCAGCGGCCAGGCCGGTCAGGCCCGGGCGGTGGGGCCGAAGTCGAGGGCCAACAGCAGGGTCTCGCGGCTCTCCTCGTCGAGGAGCTGCAGGTCACCGCCGTGCCTGTGCAGCAGGTGCTGGGCCAGCCTGACCAGCGGGTTCTGCACCAGCTGGTCGCGCGCGGCGCCGCCGCGCGACATCAGCACGATCTTGTTGCGGCGCGTGTCGCTGGTGGTGTACCAGACCCGCTGCGCGCTGCCCTCGGCCGCGTCGAGCAGGGCCATCAGCAGCAGTTCCAGGGTCACCTCGGCGTAGCGGGCAAACCGCGGCGCCCTGGCCGCGGACACCGCGCCGGAGGCAAGCTCGCGCAGGGTCATGCGCTGCTCGAGCACCGGGTTGCGCCGCATGATCCGCCGCACGCACTCCGACAACAGGATCGTTTCGTCGTGCCCGGACTGCGCCGGTGCGGGCTGGGGGGCGTTGAACGAGTTCACCGGGACCGCGCTGCTGACATTCATCTGGGCATGCATCTGCTTGCTCCTGCTCTGCCTTACTGCCTGGGGTCAGCTTAAGCAGGCGGCGTGCGGGCCGTGTCAGCCGAAAGTCGAATTTTGTCGAGCGCCTCCGCCGCCGGCCACCGGGCAGCTCAGCGCCGGCCGCCGAACAGCCCGCCGAGCAGGCCGCGCACCAGCTTCTGCCCGAGCGAGCGGCCGACCGTGCTGCCGACCGAGCGCAGCGTGCTCTTCAGCACCGCCTCGCCGACCGACTCGCGGCGCGAGCGCCCGCTGCTGCGCGATGCGCTGCGCGCCCGCTGCTCCTCCGCCTTGCGCGCGGCCTGCTGCTCGGCCTCGCGGGCCGCGGCCCGCGCTCCCTGCGCGGCGCGGGCCGCCAGCAGTTCGTGCGCCGACTCGCGGTCGACCGCCTGGTCGTAACGGCCCGCCAGCGGCGAGCGCGCCAGCTGCTCGCGACGCTCGTCGTCGTCGAGCGGGCCGATGCGCGAGCGCGGCGGGCTGAGCAGCGTGCGCTGCACCGGGGTCGGCCGGCCCTTGGCGTCGAGCGTCGACACCAGCGCCTCGCCGACGCCGAGCTCGGTCAGCACGCCGCGGGTGTCGACCTCGGGGTTCTGCGGGAAGCTGTCGGCGACCGCGGCGATCGCCTTGCGGTCGCGCGGGGTGAACGCGCGCAGCGCGTGCTGGACCTTCATCCCGAGCTGGCCGAGCACCTCGTCGGGGACGTCGAGCGGGCTCTGGGTGACGAAGAACACCCCGACCCCCTTCGAGCGGATCAGCCGCACCACCTGCTCGATCTTGTCCACCAGCGCCTTCGGCGCGCCGTCGAACAGCAGGTGCGCCTCGTCGAAGAACAGCACCAGCTTCGGCCGCTCGGCATCGCCGACCTCGGGCAGGTTCTCGAACAGCTCGGAGAGCAGCCACAGCAGCACGGTGGCGTAGAGCCGCGGCGCCGCGTGCACCAGCCGGGTGACGTCGAGCACGCTGATCGCACCGCGCCCGGAGAAGTCGCGCTGCATCAGGTCGGCGAGCGCCAGCGCCGGCTCGCCGAGGAACTGCTCGCCGCCCTCCTCCTCGAGCACCAGCAGGCGGCGCTGGATCGCGCCGAGGCTCGCCGTGGTGATGTTGCCGTAGCGCCCGCGCAGCTCGCTGGCGTGCTCGCCGACCCAGTTCAGCAGCGCGCGCAGGTCCTTGAGGTCGAGCAGCAGCAGCCCCTCGTCGTCGGCGATGCGGAAGGCCGCGTAGAGCACCCCGGACTGGGTCTCGTTGAGCTCGAACAGGTTCGACAGCAGCAGCGGGCCGAGCTCGGAGACGGTCGCCCGCAGCGGGTGGCCGCGCACGCCGTCGAGGTCCCAGAACAGCACCGGGTTCGGCTCGGCGGCGTAGTCGCCGATGCCGATGCGCTGCACCCGCTCGTCGATCTTCGGGTGGGGGTTCGCCGGGCGCGCGAGCCCGGAGAGGTCGCCCTTGACGTCGGCCAGGAACACCGGCACGCCGAGCCGCGAGAAGCCCTCGGCGAGCACCTGCAGGGTCACGGTCTTGCCGGTGCCGGTGGCGCCGGCGACCAGGCCGTGGCGGTTGGCCATCGCCGCGAGCAGCTGGACCTGGCCGGCGGTGCTGCCGCCGAGCAGCAGGGTGGGTGATCTGTTCATCTTCGTTGCTTCGTGGGTCGGGCTTCAGCCCGACGGGATGCGGCGTCGGGCCGCGGGCCGACCTACACGAGCCGCGGCTGGGTGGTCCGGCACAGCGTCACCCGCCGCGCCCCCACCACCACCACGCGGCCGCCGCCGCGGCGACCAGCAGGACGACCAGCCAGCCGCCGCCACCACCCTCCTCGGCGTAGGGGTCGCTGAGCGAGCGCTCGGCGCCCTTGGGCAGCGCGGCGACCGCGGTCAGCGCAGCGCCGAACGGCAGGTTGATCCGTGCGCGGGCGTTGACCGCCCAGCCGTTGGCGTCGAGCAGCGGACCGAGGTTGCGCTGGCGCAGCTTCAGCCAGGCGATCAGCATCGACGGCCCGGAGACGGCCAGCACGGCCCCGGCGAGCGCCAGCGGGATCTGCCACCACGCCAGCCCGAGCAGCCCGGTGACCACCGCCGCGAGTGCCGAACCGATGGCGCCGAGGGCCAGGCCGATGGCGGCGAAGATGCCGACGAACTTGCCGATGTCGAACGGCGCCGGCGGCGCCTTGCCCGCCTCGGCGCCCTTGGCCACCGCGCCGATGCCGGCCCCGGCCTGGTCCTGCACCGCCTTCTCGCGCGCGCTGGCCAGCTTCTCGACCTGCTCGCCGATCATCCGGGCGATCCGCTTGTACGGCGTCCAGAACGCCTGGCGGATGCTGATCGGGTTCTCGACCACCTTGGTGATGGTGGCGTCCCAGTCGCGCCCCTGGCGGTCGTAGAACACGCCGTTGCGGCCGACGCGCAGCTGTTCGGCATCACCGCCGGTGAACGCGGCGACGATCGCCATCTTCTCGCCGCTGCCGCGCCGGGTGGCGTCGCAGTAGGCCAGGTAGATGCCGGAGAGACCGGCCAGGCCGGCGTGCTTGCCGGGGTCGTTGACGCGCAGCACCAGCTCGCAGGCGCGGCCGTCGAGGTAGAGCGTGCCGGCCTGGAAGATCGCCTTGGTCTTGCGCGCGTAGAAGTCGCGGAAGTTGACGAAGTTGTGCAGCAGCGTGGCGAGGTCACGGTGGTAGCGCACCAGCCGTTCGACCGCGGCCAGCGCGTTCGCCTGCGGCTCGAGCTCGCGGTCGCGCGCGAGCAACGCTTCGATCGACGCGCGTGCCGGGCCGTCGGCCAGTTCGCGCAGGCGCTCGGGGCCGAGCGCCTCGACCGCGGTCGCCGGCTTGCCGGCGAGCCAGTCGCGGCACGGCGCGAGCTGCGCCCGCAGGGTTTCCCAGCCCTCGGCATCGACGCTGTCGCGCGCGCCCAGCAGCGGCGTGACCAGGGTCGCGCCCAGCTGGGCGACCTGCGCGGCCCAGGCCGGGTTGACCCCGTCGCCGAGCGGCAGCGCGCGCCCGGCGCCGACCTGCGCCAGCGGCAGCGCGGCGATCGCCGCGTCGCCGGCGCTGAGCAGCTGCGGCGCCAGCGCGGCGAACTCCTCGGCAGCCGCGTTCAGCGACGGCGCGGCGCGCTGGTCGAAGGCGGCCAGGCGGCAGCGGGTGAAGTAGTCGGTGACCTTGGCGTCGAGGGCGTCGAACAGCGCCACCGCGGCCGTGCTGTCGCCGCCGAGCGGCTGCGTATCGGGGTCGGCGGCGCCGGCGTCGGTCCACGCCAGCAGCGCCGCGGCGTCGCCGAAGAAACGCTCGACCAGCGCCGCGTCGACACCGGTCGCGCCGCTGCGGTCGGGCACCCCGCCGAGGCTCCCGACGATCGCCTCGATCGCCGCCGCGGTCGCCGCGTCGTCGCCGGCGGCGGCCGCCGGGACCACGCCGTCGCCGTTGAACAGCGTCGCGGCGAACACCCGGGCGGTGTCGGCGACGTCGTCGACGGCGATCTCGTGCGCGTCCGCCCGCCCGAGGTTGGCCAGCACCTGGCGCGCCGAGGCGAGCAGCCCGGCACCCTCCTCGTCGCTGTCGTCGATCGAGGCCAGCGGCAGCGCGCCGCCGCCCTGCAGCAACCCCTCGGTCTCCTTGAGCCGCGCCGTCGCCCAGCGGACCGCGGCGAGCAGCTCGGGGGCGCGCACGCGCCCGTCGCCGTCGCTGTCGATCAGCGCCAGCGTGCGCGGGTCGAACTCGAGCCCCTCCCCGGGGCAGGCCAGCGCCACCCACAACTTCTGGTCCAGCTCGCCGAGGGCACGCAGGTCGGCGGCGCTCTCCAGGCGCACCTGGTCGAAGCCACCGGCACGGAAGAAGCGCCAGCGGTGGCTGCGTGCAGGGGTCTCAGGGGTATCGCTCATGCCGTCGCTCTCCGTGGTTCGGGCAGCAGCCGGAAGGGACTGCTGCAGTGTTGGCCAGGATCGGGCGCGATGCAACGGCCCGGGCGGCGCCACCGACCCAGCACCTATAATGACCCGGCCGCCAACTGCGCCAGGTCAACTCCCGATGCTCGAACTGCTGGTCCTGCTCAGCGCCGCCGTGGTCGCCGTGCCGCTGTTCCAGCGCCTCGGCCTGGGCTCGGTGCTCGGCTTCCTGACCGCCGGCGTGGTGGTCGGGCCGTCGGTGTTGGGCCTGATCGACGACATCGAGGCGATCCGCCACCTCGCCGAGCTCGGCATCGTCTTCCTGCTGTTCCTGATCGGCATCGAGATGAAGCCGGCCCGCCTCTGGCGCATGCGCCGCCAGGTGTTCGGCTTCGGCCTCGCGCAGGTGGTGCTGACCACGCTGGTGCTGACGGTGCTCGGGCGGCTCGCCGGCCTGCCGCCGCCGGTGCCGCTGCTGCTCGGCTCCGCGCTGGCGCTCTCCTCGACGGCCTTCGTGCTGCAGCTGCTGGCCGAGCGCAACGAGCTGGCCACGCACCACGGCCGGCTCGCCTTCGCCGTCCTGCTGCTGCAGGACCTGGCGGTGGTCCCGCTGCTGGCGCTGGTGCCGCTGCTCGGCGGCGAGGGCCTCGAGCTCGAGGTCAAGATCGGCTTCGCGATCCTCGAGGCGCTGGTGATCTTCGCCGGCGTGCTGGTGGCGGGCCGCCACCTGTTCGGACCGCTGTTCCGGCACGTCGCCGCCAGCCGCAACAGCGAGGTGTTCACCGCGCTGGCGCTGCTGCTGGTGCTCGGCATCGCCGAGCTGATGGAGGTCGCCGGTCTGTCGATGGCGATGGGCGCCTTCATCGCCGGGCTGCTGATCGCCGAGTCGGAGTTCCGCCACCAGGTGGTGGCCGACATCCAGCCGTTCCGCGGCCTGCTGCTCGGCCTGTTCTTCATGTCGGTCGGCATGTCGGTCAACCTCGACGGCCTGGTCGGCGACTTCGCCAACGTGCTGCTGTGGCTGCTCGTGCTGGTCGTGGTCAAGGTGACGGTGATGTGGCCGGTGGCCCTGCTCGCTGGACTGCGCGGCGCCCCGGCCCAGGCGGTCGCGCTGCTGCTGGCGCAGGGCGGCGAGTTCGGCTTCGTGCTGTTCGGGGTCGCCCACCACGCCGGCCTGCTCGACGAGATGCTGTTCCAGCGCGCGATCCTGGTGGTCGCGCTGAGCATGGCGCTGACCCCGCTGCTGGTCTACATCGCCGACCGCCTGCTGGTCGCCCAGCGCGCCAGGCTCGCGGTCTCGGCGCTCGGCGTGACCGCGGCCGCGACGGGCGAGGAGGAACCGCTGCCGGTGCTGATCGCCGGGTTCGGTCGCGTCGGCCGGCGGATCGCCGACCTGCTGGTCACCGCGGGGATCCCCTACTTCGCCATCGAGCAGGATGCGGAGACGGTCAGCCACGCCCGCGAGGAGGGTTACCGGGTGTTCTTCGGCGACGTCTCCCGGCCCGAGGTGCTGCGTGCCGCCGGCATCCGCGGCGCGCGCATGGCGGTGATCGCGGTGGACCGCGGCGAGCCGACCGAGCAGACGGTCACCGCGATCCGCCGCGAGTCGTCGCGGGTACCGATCTACGTGCGCGCCCGCGACCGCGCGCACTGCCGGCGGATGCTGCAGCTGGGCGCCACGCACACGGTCTCGGAGACGCTGGAGACCAGCCTGCAGCTCGCCGGCGACGCCCTGACCGGGAGCGGGCTGCCGCGCGAGCGGGTCGACCAGCTGATCGACAGCTTCCGGCGCGAGTACCACACCGACACCGGCGACCCTCCGGAGCCCCACTCCCCGGCCGCCAGCGACAAGCCGCTCGCCTGAGCCTGCGCGGCGCCCCGCGCTCCGTGCCCCAGCACAAGCTGGGCGTATGGTCCCATTAGTTATTTAAGGGTTGACCGCATTTCGAATATTAGAATAATCTTAAATTCGATCTGAAAACCCGGCACACCGGGCGACACCCTCACAGGAGAGAGACGATGAACCCGAAGTTGCGCGCACTGACCCTGAGCGCCCTGCTCGCCACCGGTGCCGGGGTGGCGCTGGCTGCCACCGCGGAGGCCCCGGCCCCCGCGCCGACGACGCCGCCGGCCGTGCAGGCCCCCGCCGCTGGCGCCCAGGCGGGCGCGGCGAAGGAAAACAATTTCGTCCTGGCGAAGCAGTACTACGGCGAGTGCAAGGGCGTCTCTCCCGAGGATTTCGACAAGATCGTTTCCTACATGAAGGCGTTCACCGACATGGAGGAGATGGCCGACACGGTGGCCGACCCGGCGCGCTTCTTCCAGCTCGTCAACGTGGTCAACGACCCGCGCACCATCCACGTGATGATGAAGTGCGGCATGGAGCCGGTGATGTGGGACACCTGGGTCCACGGCCTCAGCGACTACGAGAAGATGGCCCGCGTGATGGGCAGGTTCATGAACCCGAACGTCTACATGGCGTGGATGATGGCGCCGATGAACCAGCAGGTGTGGCAGCCGGTGACGGCGATGGCCGACCCGAACCGCTACCTGGTGACCTGGCCGCAGGGGATGATGAACCCGCAGTTCTACCAGCCGTTCCTGGCCCCGATGGACCCGAACTGGTACACCCC
>DATCZX010000369.1:0-3443 GCA_036525695.1 Gammaproteobacteria bacterium
CAGTCCGAGGGACGAGGACAGCGCCACGCTGCGCGCCCGGGTCACCTCGCCGGGCGGCACCACGGAGCGCGCCCTCGGGGTGTTCGAGCAGGGCGACCTGCGTGGTCTGATCGCCCGCGCCCTGCGCGCCGCCCACGACCGTTCGGAGGAGCTCGCGACCCTGCTGGACGCCGACTGATGGGTGGCAACTACCTGCTCAACCCGGTCGAGTTCCTGCTCGAGGCGCTGGTCGGCCTGTACCTGCTGGTGCTGCTGCTGCGCTTCCTGCTGCAGTTGTCGCGCGCCGACTTCTACAACCCGCTGTCGCAGTTCCTGTTCCGCGTCACCCAGCCGCTGCTGCGCCCGCTGCACCGCGTGATCCCCGGCAGCAGGCGCATCGACGGCGCCGCGCTGGTCGCGCTGCTGGGGCTGCAGCTGCTGCTGCTGGGGCTGCTGGCCGCGCTGCGCGGGCAGGCGCTCGGCCCGCTGGCGCTGCTGGTCCTGGCGCTCGCCGAGCTGCTCGCGCTGACCCTGAACGTCTACCTGGTCAGCGTGATCGTCGAGGCGCTGCTGAGCTGGGTCAACCCGGGCCCCGGCAACCCGGTGACGCGCCTGCTGCACAGCCTGAACGCCCCGCTGCTGCGCCCGGCGCGCCGGCTGCTGCCGCCGTTATCCGGGATCGACCTCTCCCCGCTGGTGGTGCTGCTCGGCCTGCAACTGGCCAAGCTGCTGCTGTTGCCGCCGCTGCTGCAACTGGCCAGCGCGCTGCGGTGAACGCCTGGCGCTGGGACGGCGACGACCTGCTGCTGACGCTGCACGTGCAGCCGGGCGCGGTGCGCAGCGAGCTCGCCGGCCTGCACGGCACGGCGCTGAAGGTGCGCGTCGCGGCGCCGCCGGCCGCCGGGCGCGCGAACCGCGAGCTGCTCGCCTTCGTGGCGCGCCTGTTCGCGGTCGCGCGCAACCGCGTGCGGCTCGAGCAGGGCGCCTCCGGCCGCAGCAAGCGGGTGCGGGTGGTCGCCCCCGGCGGGCTGCCCGCGGAACTCGCGGCAGCGCTCGGCGCCTCGGTTGCGACCGCGCTGGGCGCTGACTAGACTGCCTAGCCCGCACTCCGCGGCAACGTTTCACCGTACAGGTAGCTAGCGCAGCATGTCGGCCCCCTTCCCGGACGACTCCGTCGGCCTCGTGCAGCCGCAGCGGCTGGCCTTCGACGCCCCGCTCGAGCTGGCCTGCGGGCGGCAACTGCCCGGCTACGAGCTGGTCTACGAGACCTACGGCGAACTCGACGCCACGCGCAGCAACGCGGTGCTGATCTGCCACGCCCTGTCCGGCGACCACCACGCCGCCGGCTACCACGCCGCGGACCAGCGCAAGCCCGGCTGGTGGGACACCTACATCGGCCCGGGCAAGCCGATCGACACCCGCCGCTTCTTCGTCGTCTCGCTGAACAACCTCGGCGGCTGCAAGGGCAGCACCGGGCCGACCACGCCGAACCCGGCCACCGGCAAGCCCTACGGGCCCGACTTCCCGTTCGTCACCGCGCGCGACTGGGTGGTGAGCCAGGCGCGGCTGGCCGACGCGCTGGGCATCGCGACCTGGGCCGCGGTGATCGGCGGCAGCCTCGGCGGCATGCAGGCGCTGCAGTGGGCGATCGACTACCCGCAACGGGTGCGCCACGCGCTGGTGATCGCCGCGGCGCCGAAGCTCAGCGCCCAGAACATCGCCTTCAACGAGGTCGCGCGGCAGGCGATCATGAGCGACCCGGATTTCCACGCCGGGCGCTACTACGACCACGGCGTGGTCCCGCGCCGCGGCCTGATGCTGGCGCGGATGCTCGGCCACATCACCTACCTGTCCGAGGACTCGATGCGCGCCAAGTTCGGCCGCGAGCTGCGCGAGGGCCGGGTCAACTTCAACTTCGACGTCGAGTTCCAGATCGAGAGCTACCTGCGCCACCAGGGCCGCTCGTTCGTCGACAAGTTCGACGCCAACACCTACCTGCTGATGACCAAGGCGCTGGACTACTTCGATCCCGCCGCGGACTACGGCGACGACCTGCCGCGGGCGCTGGAAGGGGTGACGGCGCGCTTCCTGGTGATCTCGTTCACCAGCGACTGGCGCTTCTCGCCGGCGCGCTCGCGCGAGATCGTGCGCGCGCTGATCGACAGCCGCAAGCAGGTCAGCTACGCGGAGATCGAGGCGCACCACGGCCACGACGCCTTCCTCGCCCCGATCCCCCACTACCGCGCGGTGTTCGGCCACTACATGCAGCGCGTCGCGGCGGAGACGGCCTGAGATGCGCCCCGACCTCGAGCTGATCAGCGAGTGGATCGAGCCGGGCAGCCGCCTGCTCGACCTCGGCTGCGGCGACGGCGCGCTGCTCGCCTTCCTCGCGGCGCAGCGCGAGGTGCACGGCTACGGCCTGGAGATCGACCCGGGCAACGTCGAGCGCTGCGTCGCCGCCGGGGTCAACGTGCTGCAGTTCGACCTCAACCGCGGCCTCGCCGACTTCCGCGACGGCAGCTTCGACTACGTGCTGATGACGCAGACGCTGCAGGCCGTCGACGCGCCGAACCGGCTGCTCGAGGAGATGCTGCGGGTCGGGCGCCAGGGCATCGTCACCTTCCCCAACTTCGGCCACTGGCGCTGCCGCGCCTGGCTGGCGCGCGGGCGGATGCCGGTGTCGCGGGCGCTGCCCAACCAGTGGTACGACACGCCGAACATCCACCTGTGCACGCTGACCGACTTCGAGCTGCTGTGCGAGCAGCTCGGCATCGAGATCCTGCAGCGCGCGGTGGTCGACCACGCGCACCGCACCAGCCTCGGCCTGCGCCTGCTGCCGAGCCTGCTCGGCGAGATCTGCCTCTACCGGGTCCGCCGCCGCTGAGGCGTCAGTGGCGCGCGGCGCTGGCCGCGTGGCCCGGATCGCCGCTGCCGGCGACCTGCAGGCCCACCGACACCAGCCCGGCCACGCCGAGCGCCAGCACCAGCACGCCGGCGGCGACGCGCAGGCGTCCCGTGGCGAGCTGCCGCCAGCGCTGGGCCAGCGCCCCGGCGGCGAGCATCGACGGCAGCGTGCCGGCGCCGAAGGCGAGCATCAGGCCGGCCCCCGCCAGCGCGCCGCCGGCGCTGGCCGACCAGGCCAGCGCGCTGTAGACCAGGCCGCACGGCAGCCAGCCCCAGAGCAGCCCCAGCGGCACTGCCGCGAGCGGGTCGCGCACCGGCAGCCAGCGCCGCCCGAGCGGTTCGAGGCGGCGCCACAGGTGCCAACCGAGTCGCTCCAGGCGTGCCAGCAGCGGCCACCAGCCGGCCAGGTAGAGGCCGAGCAGCAGCATGAAGCCGGCGGCCAGGCCCTGCAGCAGCCAGCGTGCGGCGCGCAGGCCGCTGCCGGCGACCAGCGCCTCGCCGAGGGCCCCGGCCAGCGCGCCGGCGGCCGCGTAGCTGGCCAGCCGGCCCGCGTTGTAGCC
>DATCZX010000370.1:0-2763 GCA_036525695.1 Gammaproteobacteria bacterium
CGAGTCGCTGGAGCACCTGCCGAAGGTCGGCTAGCCGCGCGGGCGGCGCCCGGGTATCGCCCTCAGCCGGCGACCACCCGCGTGCCGCTGAGGCGGTCGTGCCAGGCACGGCGGTCCGCCGCGGCGAGGCCCCAGGCGAAGCCCAGGCCGAGCGGCAGCGCCGACAGCAGGTAGCCGAGCGCCCGGCCCAGCGCGCGGGCGAAGCCGGGGTGCCCGCCGCCGGCGTCGGTGACCCGGAGCCGCAGCAGCGCCTTGCCCGCGGTGCGGCCACGCCAGCCGACGGCGACCCCGGCGTAGACCACCAGCAGCCCCAGCGCGAGCAGCGGCAGGCCGAGCCGCGCGCGCTGCTGCCGCGCCGCCAGCCGCGCGGCCTGCTGCCGGTACTCGCCGACCCCGGCGGGCAGCTCCGCCGCGGCCGGCAACGGCGTCGCCGGGTCGCCCAGCCACAGCTCCACGCGCGCCTGCGCCGCGCTGGCGAGCTGCCGGCGCAGGGTCTCCATCCGGGCGCGCATCCGCGGGTCGGACTCGAGCGCGTCGAGCACCGCCTCGCGCGAGCGCTGCTGCAGGCCGCGGGCCCGGATGAAGGCGCTGACCTCGTCGCGGAAGGCGCGGATCCCGGCGGCCTCGGGCAGCGCCGGGTCGACCTCGCCGCGGCCGGCCAGCGCCTGTGCCGCGCTCGCCTTCCAGCCGTCGAGCAGCTGCCCGGCGAGCGCCCCGCGGCGCTCGGCGAGCGCGCCCCGCTGCTGCTCGAGCTGCGCGAACAGCGGCACCAGCAGCAGCCGCGCGAGCAGCGCGACCAGCAGCAGGTCGAGCGCGAACGCGGCCACGCGCCGTCCCCGCGGTGCCGCGGCCGGCCCCTCGGCGGGCACGCTGTCGACCGCCGCGGCCACCGCGTCGGCGACCGAGGCGACCGTCTGCCCGTCGCGCAGCACCTTGAATACCTTGATCTTCTCGGGGATGCCCTTGAGGATCCGGTAACCGATCTCGGCCGACGGCACCTCGGCGCGGTTCATCGACAGGTAGGTCGCCTCGGTGAAGTAGACCTCGCCGGGCTCGGCGATCCCCTCGATCCGCGCGGCGATGTTGACCGCCTCGCCGTAGACGTCGTCTTCGGCCAGCAGCACCTCGCCGGTGTGGATGGCGACCCGGATGCGCAGCTGCTGCGCGTCAGGGACCCCGGCGTTGTGCGCGGCCAGCGTCTCCTGCACCGCGATCCCGGCGAGCACCGCGTCGGTGGGGCTGTCGAAGGTGACCAGGAAGGCGTCGCCGATGCCCTTGACCAGGCGCCCGCCGTAGCGCGCCAGCACCGGCAGCAGCAGGTCGCGGTGGCGCTTGAGCAGCTGCAGCGTGGCGTCGCGGCTCTGCGCGCTGGTGCGCGCGGTGTAGCCCTGGATGTCGGTGAACATGACGCTGAGGATGCGGTTGCTCATCGTCACCTCCGCGCAGCCGCCGCCTGCGGGCGCCGCGCCGCTCGCCTCACACCCAGAGCATGCAGCCGGTCTCGAACGGGTGGCTCAACCCGCGGTGGTACGGGTAGGCGCGCAGCCGGTAGTGCTGCAGGCCGGGCAGCGGCGGCTCCAGCTCGACCCGGTAGAGCACCGCGTCGCCGTCGCGCTCGCCGCCCGGCTTCAGCGGGGTGCGCGCGTGCACCGACAGCTCCTCGCCCCGCTCGCTGCCGCCGAGGTACTCGACCACGACGTCCTCCGGCGCCAGGCCGTTCAGCGTCACCGCGACCGCCAGCGGCAGCTTGGCCCCGGCCGGCAGCGCCTCGGGCGGGCTGCCGACCAGGCGCAGGCCGACGCCGGGCCAGGCGGCGCGCACGCGCGCCTTCCACTCGGCCAGCTCGCGCGCGGCCGCGGCCTCCGCCTCGGCCAGCGCCTTGCGCTGCCAGTTGGCCGGGCCGTACAGCTTCATCACGTAGTCCATCACCATGCGCTGGGCGTTGAAGCGCGGGATCAGCGACTTCATCGACGCCTTCGACTTGCGCACCCAGCCGGCCGAGTAGCCCTGCGCGCCGGTCGCGTAGTAGAGCGGGGCGACCTCGTGCTCGAGCAGGTCGAGCAGCTCGCGGCCCTCCTCGCGGTTGCGGTGCTCGAGCGGGGTCGCCGGGTCGTGCGGGGTGATCGCCCAGCCGTTGTCGCCGTTGTAGCCCTCGCCCCACCAGCCGTCGAGCACGCTGAGGTTGATCACGCCGTTGATCCCGGCCTTCTGCCCCGAGGTGCCGCTGGCCTCGAGCGGGTACTCCGGGGTGTTGGCCCAGACGTCGCAGCCGGAGACCAGCTTGCGCGCCAGCGCCATGTCGTAGCCCTCGACCAGCACGATGCGGCCCTCGAACTCGGGACGCTGGGCGAAGCCGTGGATCGCGCGGATCAGGTCCTGTCCCGGGGTGTCGCGCGGGTGGGCCTTGCCGGCGAAGATCAGCAGCGCCGGGCGCTCCGGGTCGTTGAGCAGCCGCGCCAGGCGCGCCGGATCGTGGAAGAACAGCGTCGCGCGCTTGTAGGTGGCGAAGCGGCGGGCGAAGCCGACGGTCAGCACGTCGGGGTTGTCGGGGTCGAGGTGGCGCACCAGGCGCGCGATCTGCGCCGGGCCGAGGCCGTTGCGTCGGTGCGGGGCGACCACGCGCCGACGCACGTCGGCCAGCATCTCGGCCTTGAGCGACTGGCGCAGGCTCCAGAAGTTGCGGTCCGGGATCTCCTCGATGCGCTCCCAGTAGTCCTCGTTGAGCAGCTCGTTGCGCCACTCGCCGCTGAAGTGCATGTCGAA
>DATCZX010000371.1:0-4136 GCA_036525695.1 Gammaproteobacteria bacterium
GTCACCGTCATCCTCGCCGAGCGGGTCCTCGATGGCGACGATCGGGTAGCGCGCGAGCCAGCCGAGCAGCATCTCGGCGAGCGCCTCGCCATCGATCTCGCGGCCGTCGCGCGCGAGCCGGTAGCGCCCGTTGCGGCCGAAGTCGGTGGCGGCGATGTCGAGCGAGATCGCCACCTCGTCGCCGGGGCGGAACCCGGCCCGCTCGATCGCCCGCACCAGCACGTCGAGTGCCTCCTCGTTGCCGGCGAAGGCGGGCCAGAAACCGCCCTCGTCGGCGACCCCTTGCAGCCGCCCGCCCTCGGCCATCAGCGCGCCGGCGGCGCGGTAGACCTCGGCGGTCCAGTCGAGCGCCTGGGCGTAGCTGGTGGCGCCGACGGCGATGACCATGAAGTCCTGCACGTCGACCCGGCGCCCGGCGTGCGCGCCGCCGCCGAACACCTGGATTTCCGGCAGCGGCAGGCGCAGGTCGGCGGCGTCGCCGGCGAGGTGGCGCCACAGCGGCACGCCGCGCGCCGCGGCGGCGGCATGCGCGACCGCCAGCGAGGTCGCCACCAGCGCGTTGCCGCCGAGGCGCGCCTTGTTCGGCGTGCCGTCGAGCGCGACCAGCGCGGCGTCGATGCCGGCCTGGTCGGCGGCGCTGCGGCCGCGCAGCAGGTCGGCGATCTCGCCGTCGACCGCGGCCAGCGCGCCGCGCACGTCGAGGCCGCCGAACGCGCTGCCGCCGTCGCGCCGGTCGAGCGCCTCGGCGCTGCCGGTCGAGGCGCCGGCCGGGGCGATGGCGCGGCCGACGGCGCCGCCGGCGAGGCGCACCTCGGCCTCGACGGTCGGGCGGCCGCGCGAGTCCCAGACCCGGCGGCCGTGGACGGCGACGATGGTGTCGTTCATCGGGTGCGTTCCTCCTGCCAGGCGGCGAGCACGGCCTCGAGCTCGCGCGCGGGATCGAACAGCAACGGGCGCGCGCAGCGGCGCACGCGCTCGCGGTCGGCCTCGTCGGTGAGGTACTCGGCCGGCGACTTGCCGTCGACGCGGGCCAGGAACAGCCCGGCGAGCAGGCTCGCGGCGCGGGCCTCGAGGTCGGCCGGCGCCTCCCAGGCGACGCCGGCGAGGTAGCTGCGCGCCAGCGCGCGGAAGCAGGCGTCGAAGCCGGCGCGCGCCGCCGGGTTCCACAGCGACTTCAGCAGCAGGTGGTTGAGGCAGAAGGCGAGGTCGAACGCCGGGTCGCCGATGCAGGCGCACTCGGCGTCGAGGAACACCGGCCCGCCGGGACCGGCGAGGATGTTCTTCGGGCTGACGTCGCCGTGGACCAGCGCCAGCCGCGTCGCCGCGGTGCGCCGGCTGAGCCCGAACAGCACCTCGCGCAGGTCGGGATGGCGCTCCGCCGTCGCCTCCAGGTAGGGCTCGAGGCGGATGGCGTGGAAGATGTCGGCGCGCGGGAAGCGCCGCGCGACCGCGGGATCGCCGGCGGTGGCGGCATGGACCGTCGCCAGGCGCCGGCCGACCTCGGCGGCGAACGCGGGGTCGGCGTGACCGTCGCGCAGCTGCTCCTTCCACAGGCGGTGGTTGGACGGATCGAGGTAGGTCATCGCGCAGAGCATCGCCGCGGGGTCGTGGTAGAGCACCCGGGGTGCGGCGCCGGGCAGCAGGGCGCCGACGATCTCGTACCAGGCCACCTCGAAGCGGTTGCGCTCGACCGGCGCCAGCCACTCGGCCGCGACCTTCAGCTGCGGCAGTGCGCGCTTGACGCAGAAGACGCGCTCCGGGGTGACCACCTTCCAGATGTCGGAGGAGACGCCGCCCGGCAGCGGCACGAACTCGGCACGCGGCGGATCACCGAGCAGGCCCGCCCGCGCGAGCGTGGCGAGCATCGCGGGATCGGGACGGGCGGCGCCCGGCACGTGCGCGGTCATCGGTTCCCCCGGGGCTTCGAGACGCGCGGAGTATATCGTGCATGCCCCGGTGCGCCGGCGCTGCCGTGGTTTCGGCGCCAGGGTGGCCCTGTAGGCATTTGCCTACGGCCGATTCAGCCCCCGCCGACTGCAGCCTGCCGGGTGAAGCGGTAAAATGGCCCCGGCTGCCACCGATCGCTACCCGGGCAGCCGCTCTCGGTGCGCCGCGGACAGCGCGGTTGCCAGAACTGCTCACCCAGCCGAGGAACATCGCCGTGGACGCCTTCAGCCGGACCTACCCGGTCCCCGACGCCGTGGTCGCCAGCACCGTGCGCTGCGACAAGGAGCGCGCCTGCCTGGCGCACGGCCCGAAGTGCCGGGTGGTCGGCACGCTGAACGCCGCCGAGGCGCTGATCGTCTGCTGCCAGGAGCTCGGTGCCTGCGCCTACAAGACCGGGAACTACCTGCTCGGCGGCGAGCGGCGCACCGTCTGCTCCTGCCCGCTGCGGGTCGCGTTCCACCGCCTGCACGGCCTCTGAGCGGAGCAGGGCAGGCGCCCCGGGCCCCTCCGCCGGCACCGGCCTGAGCGCCTCTACCCCTTCCGGGTTACGCCGGGCCGCGGCTCCCGCCGGCAGGCTAAGATGCGCGCGGAAGCGGGGCCAACGCAGCCCCGTCGCACAGGGACACGGGACATGACCAAGAAATCGCGCATCCGCAAGCTCCTCGTCGCCAACCGCGGCGAAATCGCCATCCGCGTGATCCGCGCCGCCAACGAGCTCGGCATCCGCACCGTCGGGGTCTATGCCGAGGAGGACAAGCTCTCGCTGCACCGCTTCAAGGCGGACGAGGCCTACCGCATCGGCGCCGACCTCGGCCCGGTCAAGGCCTATCTCTCGATCGACGAGATGCTGCGCGTGGCGCGCGAGGCGGGCTGCGACGCGGTCCACCCCGGCTACGGTTTCCTCTCCGAGAACCCCGACTTCGTCGACGCCTGCGTCGCCGCCGGGCTGACCTTCGTCGGCCCGCCGGCCGACGTGATGCGCGCGCTCGGCAACAAGGTCTCGGCGCGCGAGCTGGCGGTCGCCGCCGGCACCCCGGTGATGCCGGCGACCGGCCCGCTGCCCGAGGACATGGCTGCCGTGCGCGAGATGGCCGAGGCCGTCGGCTACCCGGTGATGCTGAAGGCGAGCTGGGGCGGCGGCGGGCGCGGCATGCGCGTGATCGCCGACGCGGCGAAGCTCGCGCAGGAGGTCGCCGCCGGGCGCAGCGAGGCCGCGGCGGCGTTCGGCAACGGCGAGGTCTACCTCGAGAAGCTGGTCCAGCGCGCGCGCCACGTCGAGGTGCAGCTGCTCGGCGACCACCACGGCAACGTCGTCCACCTGTGGGAGCGCGACTGCTCGGTGCAGCGGCGCAACCAGAAGGTGGTCGAGCGCGCGCCGGCGCCCTACCTCGACGAGGCGCGGCGCCGCGAGCTGTGCGAGGCGGCGCTGAAGCTCGCCCGCGCGGCCGGCTACGTCAACGCCGGCACCGCCGAGTTCCTGATGGACGTCGACAGCGGCGCGTTCTACTTCATCGAGGTCAACCCGCGCGTCCAGGTCGAGCACACGGTCACCGAGGAGGTGACCGGCATCGACATCGTCAAGGCGCAGATCCTGATCGCCCAGGGCGGGCGCATCGGCGTCCCCGAGGAGACCGGGGTGCCGGCGCAGGAGAAGATCCAGCTGAGCGGCCACGCGCTGCAGTGCCGGGTCACCACCGAGGACCCCGAGGCCAACTTCGTCCCCGACTACGGCCGCATCACTGCCTACCGTGGTGCCACCGGGTTCGGCATCCGCCTCGACGGTGGCACCGCCTATTCCGGCGCGGTGATCACCCGCTACTACGACAGCCTGCTGGAGAAGGTGACCGCGTGGTCGCCGACCCCGGGGGAGACGATCCGGCGCATGGACCGCGCGCTGCGCGAGTTCCGCATCCGCGGCGTCGCCACCAACCTGGCGTTCGTCGAGAACCTGATCAACCACCCGAAGTTCGCCGCGGCCGACTACACCACGCGCTTCATCGACGAGACCCCGGAGCTGTTCCACTTCCCGCGCCGCCGCGACCGCGCGACCCGGCTGCTGAACTTCATCGCCGACGTCTCGGTGAACGGCAACCCCGAGGTCAAGGGCCGGCCGCTGCCGCCGCACCACCCGCGCCCGCAGGTGCCGGCGTGGAACCCGTCCGATACGCCAGTCGAGGGCACGCGCGACC
>DATCZX010000372.1:0-3634 GCA_036525695.1 Gammaproteobacteria bacterium
TGCCGCGCTGGCAGGGCGGCGGGGCCACCGGCGACAAGCTCAACGCGACCCTCGGCGGGCCGCTCGACGGGGTCATGGCCGAGTACCGCGCCTGCGACGCCGAGGCGGTATGGCCGGTCCCGGCCCACCTCAGCGACGTGCAGGCGGCGACGCTGCCGGTGGCGGCGCTGACCGCCTGGAGCACGCTGTTCACCCACGGCGGCCTGCGTCCGGGGGAGCGCGTGCTGGTGCAGGGCACCGGCGGGGTGTCGCTGTTCGCGCTGCAGTTCGCCTGCGCCGCCGGGGCGCGGGTGTTCGTCACCTCGAGCGACGACGCCAAGCTCGCGCGGGCGCTCGGCATGGGCGCCGAGGCGGGGCTGAACTACCGCCGCGAGCCGGGCTGGGGCGCGCGGGCCAAGGAGTGGGCCGGTGGCGACGGCGTCGACCTGGTGGTCGAGGTCGGCGGCGAGAAGACCCTGGCCGAATCGCTGCGCGCGGTGCGCGTCGGTGGCCAGCTGGCGCTGATCGGCGTGCTGACCGGGGGCAAGTTCGACCTCGCGCTCGGCCCGGTGGTGACCCGCCACGTGCGCCTGCAGGGGATCACCGTCGGCCACCGCGACGGCTTCGCCGCGATGTGCCGGGCGCTGGCCGAGAGCCGGATCGAGCCGGTGGTCGACCGGGTGTTCGGCTTCGACGAGCTGCACGCCGCGCTCGACTACCTCGAGAGCGGGCGCCACTTCGGCAAGATCTGCCTCGCCTTCCCGCCGGCCCCCTGAGCCGCGACCGCTGCCGGTGCGCCCCCCCGAGCGCCTGCTCGCCTACTGCCGCGCCGGCTTCGAGCCGGAGTGCGCGGCCGAGCTGCTGGAGACCGCCCGCGCCCTCGGCACGCCGCTGCGCCGGGTCGAGCCGGCAGCGCAGGGCCTCGTGCTGCTCGCCGCGGCCGGCAGCGCCGCGCTCGGCCCGTTGCGGGCCCGGCTGCAGGTCGCCGACACGGTGTTCGCGCGCCAGCTGGTCTGGTGCGGCGCGCCGCTGCCCGAGCTCGACCCCGCGGACCGCGTGACGCCGCTGCTCGCGGCCGCGCGCACCCTCGGCGGCCCGTTCTCGGTGGCCTGGGTCGAGCATGCCGACAGCGACGCCGGCCGCGCGCTCGGCGCGTTCTGCCGCAAGTTCGGCCACGCCTTCGCCGCGGCGGCACGGCGGCAGAATTTGCTGGACGCCGACCCCGGGCTGCCGCGGCTGCACCTGTGCTTCGTCGACGGGCGCCACGCGCTGGCCGGGGTCAGCGACCCGGCCGCCAGCGCGCCGTGGCCGCAGGGCATCCCGCGGCTGCGCAACCCGGCCGGCGCGCCGTCGCGGGCGACGCTGAAGCTGGAGGAGGCGCTGCTGACCTTCCTCGGCGCGGAGCCCGGCAAGCGGCTGCAGCCCGGGATGACGGCGGTCGACCTGGGCGCGGCCCCGGGCGGCTGGAGCTGGGTGCTGGCGCGGCGCGGGCTCCGCGTGACCGCGGTCGACAACGCGCGCCTGGCCCCGGCGGTGCTGGCCAGCGGGATGGTCGAGCACGTCGCCGCCGACGCCTTCCGCTACCGCCCGCCGGGGCGGGTCGACTGGCTGGTCTGCGACGTGGTCGAGCAGCCGGCGCGGATCGCCGCGCTGGTCGCCGGCTGGGTCGCCGACGGCCGCTGCCGCGAGGCGGTGTTCAACCTGAAGCTGCCGATGAAGCGGCGCTGGGAGGCGCTGGCCGACTGCCGCGCGCGGATCGCGGCCGGGATGCGCGGCGCCGGCGACTGGGGGCTGCGCCTGCGCCAGCTCTACCACGACCGCGCCGAGGTGACCGGGCACCTGTGGCGCGGCCGCTGAGGAGCGGCCGCACGGGTCTCAGGGCCCGCGCGAGCGCCGGGCAGGGGAGAGGATGGAAAGCGTCAAGCGGCCCGGGGGCCGCGTTCTTACTGCATCCCGCAGTAGCCGCTGGCGCAGCCGCCGCCACCGCAGGCGGGTTCGGGGTTCTTCAGCGCCTTGCGGCTGACCACCTGGCCGCCGGTGGCCAAGCGCGCCACCGGGGCCTCAGGTGGGGTGTCGCCCGGCTCGATCCCGGCGGCGGCGCACAGCTCGCCCCAGGTCGCCAGCGACTCGCTCATGCGGTGCTGCACCTCGATCACGCGGTCGTTGGCGCTGCAGCGGTAGTCGTACGTGGGCATTGGCGGGTCTCCGGTATCCGTCGCGGCCGCATCCTAATGCGATTCGGCGGGCGGTGCCATCCCCCGCCGGCGGTGGCCGCGGACGGGCCGCTGCCCGCGCGGCCGGGAGAGCACGGCTAGGGCCGTGGCGTTATCGCGCTGCTGCTGTGCCATCGCCCGGGCCCGCGGGCGCCGACCGGGAGCTGCACCTGGCTGGCAGGCGGCGCTTCAGCAGCGGCAGGGGAGCGGGCGCGGGTCAGCCGGTCGCGGTCGCCAGCAGCTGCTCCGCCGCCGCTTCCAGCGTCAGGCCGCCACCGCGTACCGCGGCGCACAGCGCCGCCATGCGCGGCGACAGGTCGTCGCGCAGCTGCCTGCGCAGCCGCTCCGCGGCCAGCTCCGCGAGCAGGTGGCGCAAGCGCCGCTCCGGGTCGCGCGCCCGTGCGCTGGCGGGGCCGCCGGCGAGCAGCCGGTCGACCAGCTCGACGACCCCGTCGCCGCGGGTCGACGACACGCCGAGCACCTCCACGTCGCGGTTGGACAGGTGCAGCGCACCGCGCAGCTGGGTCGCGGTCTGCGCGGCCAGCGGCAGGTCCCACTTGTTGACCACGAACAGGTCGGCGATCTCGAGCACCCCGGCCTTCAGCGCCTGCACGTCGTCGCCGAGGCCCGGCGCGCAGACCACCACGCGCTGCTCGGCGAGGTCGACGATCTCGATCTCGGACTGGCCGGTGCCGACGGTCTCGACGATGACCACGTCCCAGCCGGCGGCGTCGAGCACGTCGACCACCCAGGCGGTGCTGCGCGACAGCCCGCCGAGGTGCCCGCGCGAGGCCAGCGAGCGGACGAACACGCGCGCGTCGGCGGCCGGCGCCTCCATGCGGATGCGGTCGCCGAGGATCGCGCCGCCGGTCAGCGGGCTGCTCGGGTCGACCGCGACCACCGCGGCGCGGCGGTCGCGCCTCAGCAGCTCGGCCAGGCAGGCGCCGATCAGCGTCGACTTGCCGGCGCCGGGCGGGCCGGTGATGCCGATCACGCGGGCGCGGCCGAGGCGGCCGTCGAGCGCGCGCAGCAGCGCCAGGCCGTCGGGGGTCTCGTTCTCGACCGCGGTCAGCGCACGCGCCAGCGCGCGGCGGTCGCCGGCGAACAGCGCCGCGGGGTCGAGCGCGCGCGCGGCGGCGGTCACACCAGCACCAGCGGCCGGCCGAAGCCGAGCCGGTCGTGCAGGCAGCTGACGATCTCGCCCTGGGTCAGCCCGGCGCGGGTGGCGTCGACCACCGCGCCGAACAGGTTCTGTGCCGGGTCGTCGGCGGCCGCCGCCAGCGTCGCGGTGGCCCGCTGCACCTCGCCGGGGGCGCGCGCGGCCTTGTAGCTGGCGAGCCGTTCGAGCTGCGCCTGGATGCTCGCCGGCTCGGGCCGCTCGAGCGGCCGCCGCTGCTCCGGCTCGTCGTCGCGCTGGTAGCAGTTGACCCCGACGATGCGCT
>DATCZX010000373.1:0-6152 GCA_036525695.1 Gammaproteobacteria bacterium
GCCGCCGTAGCGGGCGATCTCGGTCGCGGTCGGGGCGACCTGGGCCGCGGCGAGGCCCGGCAGCAGCAGCGCGAGGAGCCACGGCCAGCGGCGCGCGGCGGCTGCCGCGCCGCTGGCGCCGTGCCGGCGTGACGCCGCGACCGCTGCCATCACTCCTCCCCGTGTCCCCGCAGGATGCGCACGCAGCCCGGCTACGCCTCGTACGCGGTGATCACCACGTCGGCGGCGCGGTCGCGCAGCGGCACCAGCGCCTGGTAGGCCGCCGAGGCGTGCCAGGCGTGCAGCTCGGCGAGGGCGGCAAAGCGGATCACCACGGCCAGCTCGCGCGGCTGGCTGCCGGCGAGGTCGGCGGCACGCCGCCCGCGGAAGACGATCTCCGCGGCGTACGGTTCCAGCGACGCGGCCACGCCGCGCACGTACTCGGCCCAGAGTGCGGGGTCGCGGACGCTGACGGTCCCGACGAGGTAGGCTGCCATGCGTGCTCCTGTGCGCGGGGCCGGTTGCCCGCCTAGCCCCGCAGCATGCGCCGCAGCCAGCCCCGGCCCTGCTGCGCGCCGGGCACGCGGACCAGGATGACCGAGACGTTGTCCTTGCCCCCGCGCTCGTTGGCGGTGTCGATCAGCGCCCCGGCGGCGGCGTCGAGGTCATCGACATAGGCGCCGAGCAGCGCGGCGATCTCGCCGTCGTCGACCAGGTCGGTGAGCCCGTCCGAGCAGAGCAGGTAGACCTCGTCCGGCTGCGTCGGGCGCTCCTGCACGTCGACCTCGACCGTCGCCTCGACGCCGAGCGCGCGCGTGACCAGGTTGCCGTTCGCCTGCTCGAGCGCCGTCGCGCGGTCGATGCCGCGGTCGACGTACTCCTGCACCAGCGTGTGGTCGTGGGTCAGCTGGTGCAGCCTGCCGTCGCGGTAGCGGTAGAGCCGCGAGTCGCCGACGTGGGCGATGCTGACCCGCTCCGGCTCGAACAGCGCGACCACCACGGTGGTGCCCATGCCGCGGTACTGCGGCTGCCGGGTCGCGGCCTCGTGGATCCGCCGGTTGGCCTGCTGGATCGCCACGCGCGCGAGGCGCGCGCGCGGGCCGGGCTGCAGCTCGGCGGTGGCACCGCCGTCGCCGAGGGCGGGCAGCTTGTCGCGCAGGTCGCTGAGCACGGTGTCGACCGCCAGCGCGCTGGCGAACTCGCCGCCGCGCGCCCCGCCCATGCCGTCGGCCAGCACCACCATGCCGAGCGCGGGCTCGCTGCCGAGGCAGTCCTCGTTGTTGCTGCGCTTCCTGCCGACGTCGGTGCGGGTGACGATGTGCAGCTTCTGTTCCGGCACGACGCGCGACCGCCTACTTGTTCAGCGTGGCGGCGCACTTGCGCAGGAACGCGGCCATCTCCTGGCCGTTCTGGTAGCGCTTGGCCGGGTCCTTGGCCAGGCAGCGGTGGATCAGCGCGGCCAGGCAGACCGGGATGTCCTTGCGCAGCTCGAGCGGGTTCGGCGGCTTCTCGTTGGCGATCTTGAACATCAGCGTGGCCATCGAGTCGCCGGTGAACGGCAGCCGGCCGGTGACCAGCTGGAACAGCATCACGCCGAGCGAGTAGAGGTCGGAGCGGCCGTCGACCTTCTTGCCGGCGAGCTGCTCGGGCGACATGTACGACGGCGTGCCGAGCACGGTGCCGGTCTTGGTCTTGCTCGAGTCGGTGATCCGGGCGATGCCGAAGTCGGTCAGCTTCAGCTCGTCCTTCTCGTCGTCGTACATGATGTTGGCCGGCTTGATGTCGCGGTGGACGACGTTCAGGCCGTGGGCGTAGCCGAGCGCGTCGGCCGAGCGCGCGGTCAGCTCCATCACCTTGGGCAGCGGCAGCAGGTTGTCCTGCTTGACGTAGCGCGAGAGATCCTTGCCCTTCAGGAACTCCATCGCGATGTAGGCCAGGTCGTGCTCCTCGCCGGCATCGAAGATGGTGACGATGTTCGGGTGGTTCAGGCGGCCGGCGGTCTCCGCCTCGCGGAAGAAGCGCTCCTTGACCTCGACCAGCTCGTCGTCCTCGAACTCCTGCGACAGCGCCATGGTCTTGATCGCGACGACGCGGTTGATCTTCGGGTCGCGGCCCAGGTAGACCACCCCCATCGCCCCCTTGCCGAGCTCCTTCTCGACCTCGTAGCGGCCGAGCTTGGGCTTCTCGATCCCGGCGCCGCCCTTGAGCATCATCGTGCCCATGTCGAGCGCACCGCCGCCGCCCCCGAGCATCACCGTGCCCTCCATCGCCAGGGTGCGCTCGAGGCGCTCCTTGACGTCGCGGAACTCCGGGTTGTAGTCGGAGACGTAGCGGTAGACCGCGCCGGCCTTGTTGAACTGCCGCTTGCGCTCGAAGTCCAGTGCCAGGTTGTAGAGGACCTCCTGCATCGAGTCCTCCATCGGGCACTTGCGGAACTTCTCGAAGGCGAGGTCGAGCTGGCCCTGGCCCTGGAACGACAGCCCGAGCATCCGGTTGCTGTCGGCCGACTCGGCGTCGGCGCGCAGCTTGCCGCGCTCGGTGGCGAGGAAACGCTTGGTGGTCAGCAGCAGGTGGCCGGCGACCAGCATGCTCAGCGGGGCGATGAACTGGATCCAGATCCCCTGCGTGGTCATCAGGCCGACGTGGGCGCCGAGCATCAGCGCGACCAGCGCCACGCTGATGCCGGCGGCGGGTCCGGCCTTGAAGCGCGGCAGCGCGGCGACCAGGTAGGCGGCGACCAGCAGCATCAGGCCCAGGCGCAGCCACGGCGCCCAGCTCGGCTGCACGAAGAAGTCCTCCTCGAGGATGCTCGAGACCGAGTGCGCCAGCGACAGCACCGGCGCCATCGTCGGGCTGATCGGGGTGACCTGGGTGTCGCCGATGCCGACCGCGGTGGCGCCGACCAGCACGATCTTGCCCTTGTACTTCTCCGGCGGGATCTTGCCGGTGGCGACGTCGTAGAACGAGTCGACCGGGAACGGCGAGCGACCCTCGCTGCCGCCGTAGAAGAAGGTGTTCATCTGCAGGTCGGGGCTGGTGGTGACCAGCAGCCGGCCGAGGCGCACCCCCTCGCCGAGCAGCACCTCGATCTTGTCGTTGCCGAGGTTCAGGCTGCGCGCCGCCAGCAGCAGCGACACCGACGGGTAGAGGGTGTCGTAGTGGTTCAGCACCAGCGGCTCGGAGCGGATGCTGCCGTCGACGTCGGGGTAGGCGTTCAGGTGGCCGATCGCCAGCGCCAGCGGGCCGACGGCCGGGATCGGCGGGATCGCCGCGTAGGTCGGCAGCGGCAGCAGGTCCGGGCCGAGGCTGGCCAGGTCGCCGCCGATCCGGGTCAGCGCGTGGCGGGTGACGTAGTCGGGCAGCCGGGTGTCGGGCTCGCCCTGCGGCGCGCCGATCACGAACGGCATCGCCAGCACCACGTTGCCGGCCTGCTCCAGGCTGCCGGCGAGGATGCGGTCGGTGTCCAGCGCCCCCTCGGCCTCGAAGATCCGCCCCTCCAGCTCGCTGAGCTGCTCGACCAGGCGTTGCCGGTTGCCCGGGTCGGGGATGAATTCGGGCAGCTGCGGCAGGTCGCTGGCGTCGTAGAAGGCGATGATGTCGCGCAGGTAGCGCAGGCCGGGGTCGAGCTGCGGCTCGAGGAAGAACACCGTGTAGCCGATCACCTTGGCGCCGCCGCGCTTGAGCAGGTCGATCATCGCCGCGTGCAGGTCGCGCGACCACGGCCAGCGGCCGAGGTTGGCGATGCTCTGGTCGTCGATGGTGATCACCGCGACCCGGTCGCTGGGCGAGGCGTCGGAGAGCCGCACGCCCCAGTCGTAGGCGATCCGCTCGGCGCCCTGCATCAGGCTGCTGCCCGAGGCCAGCACCAGCAGCAGCGAGACCACCAGGCCGACGAACCAGTCGCTCTTCCAGAACTGGGTTCTCGTCCAGGAACGTTTCATCTGGCGCCGGTCTCCCTACTGCTCCAGCGCCGCACGGACGACGCTGACGACCCCTCAAACTTAGCAAACATCCCGCGACGCCGAAGCGCGGGCGCCCAGTCTAACGCGGCGGCGAGCGCTCCGCCGCCAGCCGCATCAGCCCGGCCAGCTCCCGGCCGCTCGCGTCGCCGTCGCCTTCGAGCCCCGCGGCGACCCCGGCCCGGTCCGCCTCGGCCCGGTTCTGGCTCAGCTTCCACTTGCCCTCGAGCCGGGTCAGCGCCAGCTCGATGCCGACGATCGCGCGCAGCTGCCGCTCGAGGTAATCGGCCGGGGCGTCGCTGACCTGCCACGGCTCGGCCCTGGAGGCCTCGTGCGTCGCCGTCAGCGCGGTGACCACGCCACGCAGCCAGGCGGGGTCGTCGATCGCCCGCAGCGTGCCGTGCGCGTGGACCACGGCGTAGTTCCAGGTCGGCACCACGCGCGGGTCCTCGCGCTTGGTCGGGTACCAGCCGGGGCTGACGTAGCCCTGCGGGCCGTGGAACAGCGCCAGCGCCGGGCAGCCGCCGACGGCGGCGCGCCACAGCGGGTTGGCGCGCGCGAGGTGGCCGCGCAGCGTGCCGTGCGCGCCGGCTGCCGGATCGAACAGCAGCGGCACCTGGCTGGCCTCGAGGCCGTCGCCGCCCTGCACCACCAGCGTGGCCAAGGGGTGGGCGCGGAGGAAGGCGTGCAGCTCGGCGGGGTCCTGCTGGCGGAAGTGGCTCGGGTTGTACATGGTCCTCGGCGGCGGTGGCGGGCGCGCGCGGCCCGGGGCTTCGGGCGGAAGATCGCCCCTGGGCGCGCCGGGGTCAACAGGGGTAGGTGGGCGGCGCGGCAGGCGGGCCCGGCGGCCGCCGCCGCAGAGGCGGGACTGCCGCCGGCACGCCACGACGGCCATGCCGTAGCGGCACGGTCAGCCGAGGGGGCGCCGCCGGGCTAGCGCCCGAGCAGCCAGTAGGTGCCCGAGCCGATGTCGATACCGCGCACCCCGGCGGCCGGCACCACGGCCAGGGCCATCGCCGCGTGCTGTGCGACCGGCCGCGCGCTCTTGGTCTCCAGCGCCAGCACCTGCACGATGCCGTCGGCGAGCTCGGCCTGGAAGATCCGGGTCCGGTTGTAGTACTCGACGTTGCGCGCGAACACCACCAGCTGCCGGGCGAAGTCGACCTCCGGCACCGCCTCGCCCGGACGCAGTGCCTGCCACACCCGGGCGAACGTCGCCGCGTCGGCGAGCAGCCCGGTCGCGGACTCGCGCAGCCCCGCGGGCAACCGGTCGAGAGCGCTGACCGGGTAGTCGCCCTGCCACGCGCCCTGCAGCGGCAGCGCGACCGGTTCGCCGCCGGCACGGGCGGCGGCCACGGCGCACAGCAGGGTGCCCAGCAGCAGGGCTCGGATGCGCGGCATGGCAGGAATCCTCCCCGGTTGCGTGGCGGCGACCTGGCTCACCCGCCAAGGATAGCCGTTGCCGACGCCGCGGCCACGGCTTGTACTGGCAGAGCGGGCTGCTAGGATGCCCGGCGTGAAACCGCGCCAGAGTCAACTGCTGTTCGAGCGCCTCGCCGCCGCGATCCCGGCACCGCAGACGGAGCTGAAGTACCGCAGCGCCTACCAGCTGCTGGTCGCGGTGATCCTGTCGGCGCAGGCCACCGACCGGAGCGTCAACGAGGCTACCCGGACGCTGTTCCGGGAGGCCGGGACGCCGGCGAAGATGGTCGCGCTGGGCGTCGACGGGGTGAAGCGGCACATCCGCCGCATCGGCCTGTTCAACACCAAGGCGGCCAACGTGGTGCAGATGAGCGCGCTGCTGCTCGAGCGTCACGGCGGCCGGGTGCCGCGCGAGCGCGCCGCGCTGGAGGCGCTGCCCGGGGTCGGGCGCAAGACCGCCAACGTGGTGCTGAACACCGCCTTCGGCGAGCCGACGATGGCGGTCGACACGCACATCTTCCGCGTCGCCAACCGCACCGGGCTCGCCCCCGGCAAGACCCCGCGCCAGGTCGAGGACGGCCTGCTGGCAGCGACCCCGGAGGCCTTCATCAAGGACGCCCACCACCTGCTGATCCTGCACGGCCGCTACTGCTGCACCGCGCGCAGGCCGGCCTGCCCCGGGTGCCCGATCGCCGACCTGTGCGGCTGGCCGGAGAAGACCGTGGCGGGAGCGGGCTGATGTTCGGCCAGGACCGCGACGCGCTGCGCCGGGCCTGGGTCGAGGCCTGGAGC
>DATCZX010000374.1:0-13874 GCA_036525695.1 Gammaproteobacteria bacterium
GACGGCACCCGGGTGCAGTTCGAGCTGGTCGACGGGGCCGACCACTTCTTCCGCGACCTCTACGCCGACGACGTCGCCGACCTCGCTGCCGGGTTCATCCAGGCGCACTGACGCGCGGCCGCGGCGGCCGCTCACGCGCACCTGCCGGCGGGCAGGACCCCTCGCGGCATGGCCGGAGAAAGTGGACTAGCCTTTTCCCGTCCGGGCCGAGCGCGGGCTCGCGGCACCATCCCGCCATCAGCGCACGAGGAGCAAGGCATGGGCCATCACGTCTACAAGAAGACCGAGCTGGTCGGCACGTCGAGCAACAGCATCGAGGAGGCGATCGAGAGCGCGATCGCCCGCGCCTCCAAGACGGTGCGCAAGATCCGCTGGTTCGAGGTGGTCGAGACGCGCGGCCAGGTGCAGGACGGCCGCGTCACCGAGTACCAGGTGACGCTCAGCGTCGGCTTCACCCTCGACTGAGGCGAGCCGCGAGCGGGATGCCGACCCCGTCACGCCGCGCGGGCGGAGACGGGGGTGATGGCGTCGGGAGCCCGTCGATGAGTGCAACCCCCGCTGTCGATTGCCGCGAGATCGCCGCGCACTGGAATCTCGACCCGGCCGTCGCGCACCTGAACCACGGCTCGTTCGGCGCCTGCCCGCGGCCGGTGCTGGCGCAGCAGGACGCGCTGCGCGCGCGGCTCGAGGCCGAGCCGACCGGCTTCATCAGCCACGAGCTCGAGGGGCTCTACGACGCGGCCCGCGCGCGGCTCGCCGCGTTCCTCGGCGCGACCCCGGAAGACCTCGCCTTCGTGCCCAACGCGACCCACGGCGTCAACACGGTGCTGCGCGCGCTGCGCTTGGCCCCCGGTGACGGCCTGCTGCTGACCGACCACGCCTACAACGCGGTCGGCAACGCGGCGCGCTACGTCGCCGAGCGGGAAGGACTGGAGCTGGTCGTCGCCCGGGTCCCGTTCCCGCTCGCCGACCCCGGGGAGGCGGTCGACGCGGTGCTCGCCGCGGTCACCCCGCGCACCCGGTTGGCGATCCTCGACCACGTCACCAGCCCGACCGCGCTGCGGCTGCCGCTCGAGCAGCTGGTCCCGGCGCTGGCGGCAGGCGGCATCGACACGCTGGTCGACGGCGCGCACGCGCCGGGCATGCTGCCGCTCGACCTCGACGCGCTCGGCGCCGCCTACTACACCGGCAACTGCCACAAGTGGCTGTGCGCGCCGAAGGGGGCCGCGTTCCTGCACGTGCGCCGCGACCGCCAGGCCGGGATCCGCCCGCTGGCGATCAGCCACGGCGCCAACTCGCCGCGCACCGACCGCAGCCGCTTCGAGCTGGAGTTCGGCTGGAGCGGGACCGTCGACCCGACGCCGTGGCTGTGCATCCCCGCGGCGCTCGACTTCCTCGGCGGGCTGCTGCCGGGCGGCTGGCCGGCGCTGCTGGAGCGCAACCATGCCGCCAGCGTCGCGCTGCGTGCACGGCTGTGCGCGCTGCTCGGGGTGCCGCCGCCGTGCCCGGACGGGATGCTCGGCAGCCTGTTCGCGCTGCCGCTGCCCGCCGGCATCGAGCCGCTGCCCGGTCCCGTCCCCGACCCCCTGCGCGACCACCTGTTCGACCGTTTCGGCGTCCGTGCCGTGGTCTCGAGCTGGCCGGCGCCACCCTCGCGCTGGCTGCGCGTGTCGACCCATGTCTACAACGGCGCGGCGGATTTCGCGCGGCTCGCGGACGCCCTGCGCGAACTGCAGACGGCCGCAGAGGCCTGAGCGGCGCGGGCGGCAGCCGGCCGCCGGGGTCCGCGGTGGGTGTTACGCCGGCGCGCGCCGATCGGGTATAACGGGGCCTGGTGTCGGCAGCCATCCGCGGATCAGCAGAGAACCGTCCGTAAACGAGGAGGGTCGGGGGATGAACGACAAGCAGAAGCGGGCCTGGCTCCAGCGCACCTTCAAACTGGACATCGTCGTGGTCTTCTCGTCGCTGATCGTGGTGACGATGGCCGCGATCACGGCGTTCACCTACGTGCAGAACCGCCGCGAGTCGCTGAGCCTGGCCGACCGGATCATGGACCAGACGGCGCAGGCGGTGATCGAGAAGACGATCGAGTACCTGAGCCCCGCGCAGACCGCCGCCGAGCTGAGCTCCGAGCTGTTGCGGGATGAGGGCATCGTGATCGGCCCGGACAGCGAGATCGAGCGCTTCTTCATGCGCATCGTCGCCAACTACCCGCAGATCAGCCTGGTCTACTTCGGCGACGAGCAGGGCAACTTCAGCCAGGCCAGCCGCGACTTCGCCAGCGGCAACCTGGTCAACCGCTACATCCGGCGCAACGTGGAACCGGCCACCGAGACCTACTACTACCGCGATGCCGAGGGCGCGGTCGCCAACCGCACGGTCAGCGACAAGGTCAAGTACGACCCGCGCCTGCGCCCCTGGTACAAGGGGGCGGGCCAGGGCGAGGCCGCGTTCTGGACCGACATCTACATCTTCAACACCGGCAAGGTGCCGGGGATCACCGCGGCCTACCCGGTGCGCACCGCGGGGGGGGAACTGCGCGGCGTGGTCGCCGCGGACCTGACCCTGGCCAAGCTCTCGGAGTTCCTGCAGGGACTGGAGGTCAGCGAGCGCGGCATCGCCTTCCTGATGGACGAACGCAGCCAGCTGATCGCCTTCCCGGGCAAGTCGACGGTGATCGCCGACGCCGACGACAAGGTGCGGCCGCTGCTGGTCGGCGAGCTCAGCGACCCCTGGGTCACCGCGGCCGCGCGTGCCTACGAGGACAGCAACGAGACGCGCTTCACCTTCGAACACGCCGGCGAGAAGACCATCGGCTTCGTCACCGACTTCCCGGCCGCGTTCGGCAAGCCGTGGAAGACCGTGGTGCTGGTGCCGGTCGACGACTTCCTCGGCCCGATCAAGCGCAACAGCATGATCACGCTCGGCATCTCGTTCGGCATCCTGCTGCTGGCGGTCTACCTCGGGCTGCGCTTCGCGCGCAACATCGCGCGCCCGGTCGAGCACCTGACCGAGGAACTGAACAAGATCCGCGACTTCGAACTCGGCGAGAGCATCGCGGTGAACTCGTACATCCACGAGATCCAGCTGATGGAGTCGGCGATCAACTCGATGAAGAACGGCCTCCAGGCGTTCCGTCTCTACGTCCCTGCCGACCTGGTGCGCGAGATGATCCGCAGCGGCCAGGAGGCGGCGCCGGGTGGCCAGGAGCGCGAGCTGACGCTGCTGTTCACCGACATCACGAACTTCACCGGCATCGCCGAGGAGATGACCGCGCGCGAACTGATGGTGCACCTGTCCGAGTACTTCGACGTGATCAGCGGGGTGATCGGGGAGGAGCAGGGGACCATAGACAAGTACATCGGCGACTCGGTGATGGCCTTCTGGGGCGCGCCGCGGGCGAACGAACTGCATGCGTGGCACGCGTGCAAGGCGGTGATGCGCGCGCTGCGCGAGCTCGAGTCGCTGAACGCCTCCCGCAAGGCGCACGGCAACATCCCGTTCGAGACCCGCTTCGGCGTCCACACCGGCTTCACCATCGTCGGCAACATGGGCTCGCGCGAGCGCCTGAACTACACCGCGCTCGGCGACAGCGTGAACCTGGCGAGCCGCCTCGAGGGGGTCAACAAGTACTACGGCACCCGCGCGCTGATCAGCCAGAGCACCTACCGCTACGTGCGCGACGACTTCGTCTGCCGCCCGCTCGACATCATCGCGGTCAAGGGCAAGAGCACCGGGGTCAAGATCTACGAGCTGATGAGCGAGGTGGGCGAGCCCGGCGAAGATCAGGTGCGCGGCGTCGCCAGGCGCTTCCGCGCCGCGTTCGAACTCTACCTGGCGCGCGACTGGTCGTCGGCGCTGGAGGCCTTCGAGCTGCTCGCGCAGCAGAACCCGGACGACCAGCCAACGCAGCTGTTCGTCGAGCGTTGCCGCGCCTACCAGGCGCAGCCCCCCGGCGAGGACTGGAGCGGCATCTGGCGCATGCAGACGAAGTGACCGGCGGCGACGCCGCGCGCGCCGCCGACCCCGACGGGGTGTGACCGCAGCCCTGCGGCTTGCGCGCGGGCCCCTGCTGCCGCGGGCCCGGTCGTCGGCACGCTGTCCCATCATGCGCCGTGCCCTTCATTTGCCCCCGTCGCGGCCCCATATTGACCCGGTAGCACGCGCGCAAGCCGCGCCCAGCAGCAGGTGCCTCGCCATGCACGACACGCCGTCGATCGAGCTGGTCTGCCCGGACTGCCTGGCGGTCAACCGCGTGCCCGCCGGGCGCCTCGACGGGCGGCCGGTCTGCGGGCGCTGCAAGACGCCGCTGTTCCGCGGCCAGCCGCTGGAACTCGACCAGGCCGGGTTCGAGCGCTTCCTGCAACGCGACCGGCTGCCGCTGCTGGTCGACTTCTGGGCGCCGTGGTGCGGGCCGTGCAAGGCGATGGCGCCGCAGTTCGCGCAGGCCGCCGCGCAGCTCGAGCCGCGCGTCCGCCTGGCCAAGCTGAACACCGAGGCGCAGCCGGCGCCGGCGGCCCGCTTCGGCATCCGCAGCATCCCGACGCTGGTGCTGTTCAGGGGCGGCCGCGAGGTGGCCCGGCAGGCCGGGGCGATCGGCGCGGCCGAGATCGTCCGCTGGGCGGGCGCCCACCTGGTGGACTGAGGCGATGCATCGCGAGGATCGCTGCACGGTCACGGCACCAGGCGAGCGGGCCCGGCCGCGGCGGCGCGGGCAACGGTTGGCGGGCTGATGGACGCCGCGCTGGCCGCGCGCCACCGTTGGCGCAACCTGGCGCAGACGCTGCTGCTGGTCGGCGGCATGGCGCTGCTGCTGGCGCTCTCCGCGGAGCTGCTGTTCGGTGCCGGGGTCTGGCCCGGGGTGTTCGCCGGGGTCGCGCTGGCGCTGCTGTTCGCCCCGCGCGTCTCGCCGGGCTGGCTGCTGCGCCTCTACGCGGCGCGGCGCTTGCCGCCGCGGCTGGCCCCGGAGCTCAACGCCGTGGTCGCGGAGCTGGCCGGGCGCGCCGACCTGCCGGCGCTGCCGGCGCTCTACTGGGTGCCGAGCCGGGCGCTCAACGCGTTCGCCGTCGGCCGCCCGGACGACGCGGCGATCGCCGTCACCGACGGCCTGCTGCGCGCGCTGACGCTGCGTGAGCTGGCCGGGGTGCTGGCCCACGAGGTCGCCCACCTGCGCCACGACGACCTGCGGCTGATGATGCTCGCCGACACCGTCTCCCGGCTGACCCACCTGCTGTCGCTGCTCGGCCGCCTGCTGTTCCTGCTCAGCCTGCCGCTGCTGCTGGTCGGGCTGCCGCTGCTCTCGCTCGGCGGGCTGCTGCTGCTGGTCATCGCGCCGACCGCCAGCGCGCTGCTGCAGCTGGCGCTGTCGCGCACCCGCGAGTTCAGCGCCGACCTGGCCGCGGTCGAGCTGACCGGCGACCCGGAGGGGCTGGCGAGCGCGCTGGCCCGGCTCGAGCAGGCGCCGGACGCGTGGTGGCAGCGCGTGCTGTTCCCGGGGCGGCGCGAGCCGAACCCGTCGCTGCTGCGCACCCACCCGCTGACCGCGGAGCGGGTCGAGCGGCTGCTGGCGCTGCGCGCCACCCGCCCGCGGCCGGTGCTGCTGCCGGGCGGGCTGACCCTGCACCCGGAGCTGCGGGTCGAGCGCGAACCGCGGCGGCAGCCGTGGTTCGGGGTCTGGCGCTGACAGCGGCCGGTGGCCGCGCTGGTCGGACCTGGCCGAGATTCCTGGGGAGACCGATCAGCCCGTCGGATGCGGTGGGCTCGCGCAGCGCAGCGCAGCTCTCGGGGTCGCGGTGCGGTTCCTGCGTCAGCGCACCCTGCATGAACGCCAGCACCCGCCGTCAGAGGATCTCCAGCACCTGCTCCGGCGGCCGCCCGAGGCGCGCCTTGTGTCCCGCGACGACGATCGGCCGCTCGATCACCACCGGGTTGGCGACCATCGCCTCGATAAGCGCGTCGCCGTCGAGTTCCGGGCCGATCCCCGCATCCGCCGCCTCCTTGCGCCGCAGGATGTCGCGCGGCCCGAGGCCGAGCTTCTTCAGCAGCGCGCGCAGCGTAGCGGCGTCCGGCGGGGTCTTCAGGTACTCGATCACGGTCGGCTTGAGTCCCTGCTCCTCGAGCAGCGCCAGGGTCTGCCGCGACTTGCTGCAGCGCGGGTTGTGGTAGATCGTCACGGCCATCTCCGGGCTCCTTGTCGAGGTCTGCGATGAGCCGCGATTATCCCCCGCCCCGCCCCCCTGCGGGCCTTGACCTGGCTCATGCCGGGCCGGCGCGTTGCATTGCCCGGGGGGCTGTCACAAACTCGAATCCCGCACCACCACGCCAGGCACGGGCTCCCAGACGATGAACGCCACCCCCTACGAGATCAGCCTCGACCGCAACGCGGCCAACTACGTGCCGCTGACCCCGCTGAGCTTCCTCGCGCGCACCGCCGCGGTGTTCCCGCAGCGCGTCGCCACGGTGCACGGGAAGCAGCAGCGCAGCTGGGCCGAGACCTACGACCGCTGCCGCCGGCTCGCCTCGGCGCTGGCCGCGCGCGGGATCGGCCGCGGCGACACCGTCGCGGTGATCGCGGCGAACACCCCGGCACACTTCGAGGCGCACTTCGGCGTGCCGATGTGCGGCGCGGTGCTGAACTCGATCAACATCCGCCTCGACACCGAGGCGATCGCCTTCATCCTGCAGCACGCCGAGGCCAAGGTGGTGCTGTGCGACCGGGAGTTCGGTCCGACCGTCAAGCGCGCGCTCGGCGGGCTGCCGCAGGAGCCGCTGGTGGTCGGCATCGACGACCCCGAGTTCCAGGGCGGCGAGCTGCTCGGCTCGCTGAACTACGAGGAGCTGCTGGCCACCGGCGACCCGGAGTACGCCTGGGTGCGCCCGCAGGACGAGTGGGACGCGATCTCGCTGAACTACACCTCGGGCACCACCGGCAACCCGAAGGGGGTGGTCTACCACCACCGCGGCGCCTACCTGAACGCGGTCAGCAACGTGCTCGCCTGGGACATGCCGCGCCACCCGGTCTACCTGTGGACGCTGCCGATGTTCCACTGCAACGGCTGGTGCTACCCGTGGACGCTGGCGGCGATCGCCGGCACCAGCGTCTGCCTGCGCCAGGTCCGCGCCGAGGCGATCTTCGACGCCATCCGCGCCGAGCGGGTGACCCACTTCTGCGGTGCGCCGATCGTGCTGAACCTGCTGGCCAACGCCCCCGCCGAGATGAAACACGGTATCGAGCACCAGGTCGAGGTGATGACCGCGGCCGCCCCGCCGCCGCCGTCGATCCTCGAGAAGATGGAGGCGGCCGGGTTCAAGGTGACCCACGTCTACGGCCTGACCGAGACC
The DNA here is from genome assembly GCA_036525695.1 of Gammaproteobacteria bacterium. GTDB lineage: Bacteria > Pseudomonadota > Gammaproteobacteria > QNFN01 > QNFN01 > DATCZX01. The sequence continues at coordinate 7,342 of DATCZX010000374.1, forward strand.
TACGGCCCGGCGGTCAGCTGCGACTGGCACGCCGACTGGGACGCCGAGCCCCCGGCCGAGCGCGCGCGGCTGAAGTCGCGCCAGGGAGTGCGCTACCCGATGCTCGACGCGCTGATGGTCGCCGACCCGGAGACGCTGGAGCCGGTACCGGCCGACGGCCAGACCCTTGGCGAGGTGTTCTTCCGCGGCAACATCGTGATGCGCGGCTACCTGAAGAACCCGACCGCCAGCGACAAGGCGTTCGCCGGCGGCTGGTTCCACAGCGGCGACCTCGCGGTGCTGCACCCCGACGGCTACCTCGAGATCAAGGACCGCTCCAAGGACATCATCATCTCCGGCGGCGAGAACATCTCCAGCGTCGAGATCGAGGGGGCGCTCTACCGCCACCCGGCGGTGCTCGAGGCGGCGGTGGTAGCGCGACCCGACGCCAAGTGGGGCGAGTCGCCGTGCGCCTTCGTCACGCTGCGCGACGGCGAGCGCGCGACCGCCGAGGAGGTGATCGCCTTCTGCCGCGAGCACATGGCGCACTTCAAGGCACCGCGCACGGTGGTGTTCGGCCCGCTGCCGAAGACCTCGACCGGCAAGATCCAGAAGTTCCTGCTGCGCGAGCAGGCGCGGGAACTCGGCTGACGCCCGCGGCCGCGGGCGAGGTGCCGGTGATGCAGCGACAGGACGCCGCGGCCGTGGTCACCGAGGCCGGTGCCGCCGATCTCGACACCGTGCGCGAGCTGTTCACCGAGTACCAGCGCGGGCTCGGCGTCGACCTCTGCTTCCAGGGCTTCGCCGACGAGCTGGCGACGCTGCCCGGGGACTACGCCGCGCCGCGCGGCGCGCTCTGGATCGCGCGCCTGAACGGCGTGGCGGTCGGCTGCGTCGGCCTGCGCCCGACCCGCGGCGAGGACGCGGAACTGAAGCGCCTCTACGTCCGCCCGGCCGCGCGCGGTCACGGCCTCGGCAAACGGCTGACCCTGCTCGCGCTGGCCCGTGCTCGCGACCTCGGCTACGCCGGCGTGGTGCTCGACACGCTGCCGTCGATGCGGGCCGCGCAGGCGCTCTACCGCGCGCAGGGCTTCGCCCCGGTCGACGGCTACTACGCCACCCCGCTGGTAGGCACGCTGTTCTACCGCTGCCCGCTGCGCTGAGGGCTAGCGCTCCCGGCCGCGCCGGCGCGCCGCCGCGGCCCACGCCAGCGCGGCGTCGGCGACGGGCGCCACCGCGGAGTCGGGATACGGCGCCACGCTGCAGACGTTGATCTCGCACAGCACGTGGGTGTCCGCGCCCGCCGCGTCGCGCGGCCCGAGCAGGAAATCCGCGTCCCACAGCACCGGCAGGCTGGCGCGGTCGAGACCGAGCGTCTCTTGCAGCGCCGGCACCCACTGCTCCTCCAGGCGGCGGCGGAGCGGCTGGAACTGCGGCCGGTCCGGCGGATGGTAGAGGCGCGGCCCGGGCGGCGGAGCGGCGGTGGCCGGGGCGCCCGCCGGCGCCGGGTGCAGCGCGTTGACCGCCTGGTGGCCGAAGCCGGCGACGCGGTCGTGGACCAGGTAGCAGCGCACCGTCCCCTCGACCAGGCGCGGCTGCCAGGCCTGGTCGACCATCCCGCCCGAGGCGGCGAAGTACGGCGCACACAGCGCGAGGAATTCCTCGAACGGTATCTCCTGCTCGACGGCGCCCCGCTGCGCGTGGCGCACGCGCACGCGCGCCGGGTCGCCCGGGCTCGCCGCCTCGATCTTCCACACCCCGCTGCCGCCGTTGCCGCGCAGCTGCTTGAGCACGCGCACCGCGCCCGCGGCCAACTGCTCCGGCAGCTCCCGCCGCAGCTGGCCGGGATCGCGGTAGAGCCGCGTGTCGCCGCCCCAGCCGAGGTCGCGGGTGCGGTGCAGCACCTCCTTGGTGCCCATCGCCAGGATCACGTCGGGGTGGGTGCTGACCGCGACACCGGCGGCAGCGACCTCGCGCAGCAGCGCGTCGAGCTCGGCACGGTCGCGGCCGTCCTGCAACGGGTTGACCCAGACCAGCGCGCAGTCGACGCCCAGCAGCTGCGCGCGCACCTGGTCGCGGAACTCGTCGTGGTACACCGCCGGGAGCGCCTGCGCGCCGCGCTCGGCCAGGGCCGTGAACAGGGCCGCGAAGCGGTTGTTCGCCGGGGTCGCGGCGCGGCGCGCCGCCAGGTCGCCCGGGTAGACCAGTGCCACGCGCAACTGCCCTGGCTGCCGCATGTGTGCCACTCCGCGCGGGGTCGAGGGAGCTCCAGCGTGCTCCGCGCGCACGCCTCCACGCAAGCGGCGCGCTGGTGGTATGTTGCGAGCAGTCCGGCGTGCCGGTCTCGCCGGCAGCGACCGGCCGACGCGGCCGGGCGTCCCGCTCACGACCAACCGAGGAGACATGCGATGGCCCATGTCGCTCCCCTGCCCCGCGATGCCGTACCCGAGTTCGCCGAGCGCTTCGACCACTACGCCGCGACCCGCGGCTTCGTGCCGAACAGCATCCTGACCATGTCGCGCCGCCCGGCGATCGCCGAGGCGTTCATGGAGCTGAACAAGGCCGTGCTGTACCAGGGCACGGTGGCCGAGGAGCTGAAGATGCTGGTCAGCCTGGTCGCCAGCCAGGCCGCCGGCTGCCGCTACTGCCAGGCGCACATGGCCAACCTGTCGAGCATCTACCAGGCCGCGGACGCGAAGATCGCCGCGGTGTGGGAGTTCCCCACCAGCCCGCTGTTCAGCGCCGCGGAACGGGCCGCGCTCGACCTGGCGTACAAGGCCTCGCTGGTGCCGAACGAGGCCGGCGCGGCCGGGTTCGCCGAGCTGAAGCGGCACTTCGACGACGGCCAGGTGGTCGAGATCGTCGCGACGATCGCGCTGTTCGGCTACCTCAACCGCTGGAACGACACCATGGCCACCGACCTCGAGGCGCGCCCGCGCGGGGTCGCCGAGCGGGCGCTGGCCGGCACCGGCTGGGTCGCCGGCAAGCACGGCTGAGCGGGCGCCGCGCGTTACGCGGCCGCCCTAGCCGGGTCCCGGCGCGCTGCGGCGCAAGCGCAGCAGCAACAGGTAGCCGCTGCCCGCGGCGAGCAGGTGCTTCAGCGTGTGGCCGCTGACCCAGGCGGCACTCCACGCGTACAGGGCCGGGTCCAGTGCCTCGGCCACCTTGGCCAGCGCGTAGCAGCCCAGCGCCAGCCACAGCAGGCCCGCTCCCCGCCCGCTGCCGCGGTAGAGCACGAGCAGCGCGACGATGCCGAGCAGCGGGAAGAACTGCACCCAGACGTAGGCGCGCAGGTCGCCGGTCAGCCGCCACGCGACCACGCTGGCCGCGCCGAGCAGCAGGGCCGGCAGCAGCAGCCGGTCGGCCAGCGGCCGGCTGACCCGCTCGGCCAGCAGCCCGATCCACAGGGCCATGAATCCGAGCGCCATCGGCGCCCGGTCCCAGGCCAGGCTGGCGTCGTCCGGGGCCCAGTGGTACCAGGCCGAACCGGGCGCGACCAGCGCGAACGCGGCGAAGAACAGCGTCCAGCCGCGGTGTCGCGCGCCGCGCGCGGGCCCGAGGCAGAAGGCCACGCCGAGCACCCCGACCAGCAGGAACGGCAGGTTGGAGAGGACGTTCCAGGCGTTGGGCACGCCGAGCAGGCGCCGGCTGTCGGCGAAGGCGTGGTAGGCCTGCTCCTGCTGCAGCGGGCCGAGGGCGTACACCAGCAGCGCCGAGCCGAGCGCGAGCAGCAGCAGCACGCCGCCGCGCCAGCCGGGCCGCGCCGGCGGTCGCGGCTCGCCGCGGTCAGCTCGCCCGGTCACCCGCAGGGCGGCCGCTGCAGCGGGAACGGGCCACGGGCGCGGCCTACCTCTTCTCCCGTGGCACGCGGCCGAGCAGGTAGAACTCGTCGTTGGCGCGCATCCCGGTCACCGAGGCGAGGCGGTTGGACATGGCGAAGAAGGCGCTGATCGCGCCGATGTCCCAGATCTCGTCGTCGCTGAAGCCGGCGCCGCGCATCGCCTCGATGTCCTCCGCCTCGACGCTGCCGGAGTCGACCGCGACCTGCACGGCGAAATCGAGCAGCAGGCGCTCGCGCTCGCTGAGGTCGGCGGTGCGGTAGTTGACCGCGAGCTGGTCGGCCAGCTTGGGCCGTTTCGCGTAGATGCGCACCAGCGCGCCGTGGGCGATCACGCAGTACTCGCACGCGTTGGCCGCGCTGGTGGCGACGACGATCATCTCGCGCTCGGCCTTGCTCAGCCCGCCCTCCTTCTCCATCAGGGCGTCGTGGTAGGCGAAGAAGGCGCGGAACTCGGCCGGGCGGTGCGCCAGCACCAGGAACACGTTGGGGATGAAACCGGCCTTCGCCTGCACCTGCTCGATCCGCTCGCGGACGTCGGCGGGCAGGCTGGCCAGGTCGGGCAGCGGGAAGTGGCTGGGAACGGTCGTGCTCATCGGGAATCCTTCGCTGTGCTGGGGACGGGAGTGGCCGCCCGGCTCACTGCGGGCCGGGCGACACCAGGTGGTAGATCGCCTCGTGCATGCGGGTCACCCCGCGCTCTCGGAAGCGCTTCGAATCCGGCAGGATGTCGTGCCGCGCGAGCAGCCGCGGCTGCCAGGCGGGCGCGTACAGCTCCATCACCTCGGCCTGGTCGACCGCGAACGGCGGCCCGTCCAGCTCGTGCTGCGGGTACTCGACGGTGACCAGCAGCAGCGGCAGGCCGGCCGGCAGCAGCGCGCGCAGGTGGGCGGCGTAGTCGCGGCGCAGCGGCGGCGGCAGCGCGATCAGCGCGGCACGGTCGTAGACCGCGGCCAGCGGGCCGAGGTCGGCGGCGGCGAGGGCGAAGTAGTCGCCGCCGAGCAGCCGGTAGCCGTCGGCGCGCCAGCGCTCGAACGCCCCCTGGGTGACGTGGGTCGCCTCGATCCGGTGCTCGCGCACGAACTGCTTCAGCGCCACCTCGCTGAGCTCGACGCCGACGATGCCGTAGCCCTGCTGGCGCAGCCAGACCATGTCGCGGCTCTTGCCGCACAGCGGCACGAACACCGTGCCGCCGGCCGGCACCTGCAGCTCCGGCCAGTGCTCGACCAGGTAGGGGTTGACCTCCTGCTGGTGGAAGCCGATCTCGTTCTTGCGCCAGCGGCGATGCCAGAAGTCGTGTTCCAAGTTGCCTCCTAGCCGAATACGCCGGCCGCCTGCAGTGCGGCGACCGCCGTCGCGTCGAGGCCGAGTTCGGCCAGCACCTCGGCGTTGTCCGCGCCGGGCGCGCGCCCGGTGTGCCGGTAGCTCGGCGCGGCGGCCGAGAACTTCAGCGCGCAGGCAGGTTGCGCCTGGCTGCCGCTGCCGTCGCGCGGCACCTCGACCACCATCCCGCGGGCGCGCAGCTGCGGGTGCGCGCTCGCCTCGGGCAGCGTCAGCACCGGCTCGACGCAGGCTTCGGCGTCGGCGAAGGCGGCGCCCAGCTCGGCGAAGTCGCGCGCGTGGAACGCGTCGGCGACGCGCTGCTTGAAGCGCGCGCGCACCTCCGCGTCGCTGCTGTCGGCCCAGCCCGCCAGCTCGCCGATGCCGAGCACCGCGCAGAGGCGGTCGCGGAACTGCGGTTCCAGGCTGCCGACCGCGAACAGCCGGCCGTCGCGGGTCGGGTAGTAGTCGTAGTGGGTGCCGCCGTTGAGCCAGCCGCCCTCGACCTCCGGCGCCACGCCGCCGGCCAGCCAGGCCGGGTTGTCCAGCGCCTGCAGCGCGAACGCGCAGTCGGTCATGCTGATGTCGACCTGCTGGCCGCTGCCGCTCCGCTCGCGCTGCACCACCGCGGCGAGCAGCCCGATCACCGCGTGCAGCGAGCCGCCGGCGACGTCGGCGACCTGGACCCCGAGCGGGCTCGGCCGCGCACCGCGGCGCCGGCAGTTGTCGGCGACGCCGGCGAGCGCCAGGTAGTTGATGTCGTGGCCCGGCCGGTCGCGGTACGGGCCGTCCTGGCCGTAGCCGGTGATCGAGCAGAAGATCACCCGCGGGTTGGCCGCGCGGAGCGCCGCGTAGCCGACCCCGAGCCGCTCCATCACCCCCGGGCGGAACTGCTCGAGGACGATGTCGTAGCGCTGCACCAGGCGCTTGACCAGGTCGGCGGCGCCGGGCCGCTTCAGGTCGAGCGTCAGCGAGCGCTTGGAGCGGTTCAGGTAGCTGTGCGCGGCCGACTGCCCGCCGTCGCGCGGCTCCAGCGCACGCACCAGGTCGGGCCGGGTCGGCGACTCCACGCGCAGCACCTCGGCGCCGAGGTCGGCGAGCAGCAGCGAGGCGTACGGTCCGGGCAGCAGGGTCGAGAAGTCGAGGACCTTGAGCGAGGCGAGCGGGCCCAAGTGCATGCCCTCCGTAGCGTCGGGAGGCACCATCATAGGCAGTGCCCTGCCTGCCAACAACCGCCACCGCGGCGCCCGCGAGGCGGTACGCCGGGAGCCGGGCTACCCTTGCGGCAGGGAACGGAGCATCCGCGTGCAGCACCGCAGCAGGACGACCAGCGCACCCCGGGCGAGGCCCGGCCGGCAGCCGCGCCGGCGCGCCGTCAGGCGCGGCTGGCCGGCCT
>DATCZX010000375.1:0-7222 GCA_036525695.1 Gammaproteobacteria bacterium
TGGCGCGTGACAGTGCACGCTCGGCGGCGCGGAACGCGGCGGCCTGCTCGAGCAGGTAGGCGGTCACCTGGCCGGCCAGCGCGATCTCCGGCTGCCGGGCGAGGAAGCTCTCGAGCAGCGGCTCGAGGGCGCGGGTCGGCATGTCGTTGGTGGTCAGCCACTGCGCCAGCGTCGCCGCCGGCGCGTTCAGCTCGGCGACCAGCAGCGCCACGGCCTGGTGGCGCACGCGGGCGTCGTCGTCGACCAGCAGGGCGGTGGCGAAGCCCCGCCGCTCCCCGTCCGGCAGGTGGCGCAGGCAGGCGACGGCGAGCTGGCGCAGCTCCGGGTCGTCCTGCTGCAGCAGGCCGCCGAGCCGCTGCTGCAGGCCGGGCTCGGTGACCGCAGACCAGCCGTCGAGCACCTGCAGCACGCGGCGCTGCTGCAGCCGCAGCTCGCCGTCGAGCAGGCTGGCCAGGCGTGGCTCGTAGGCGTGCTCCTCGAGGTAGCGAAGCACCTCGAGGGCGGCCAGCCGGTCGTCGACCCGCGGGCTGTCGAGCAGCGCGGCGAGTGCCGTGCGGGCGGTCTCGAGATCCTCCGCGGCCGCGCTGCGCGCGGCGGCGTAGGCCCCGGCAGCGCGCAGCCTGGGGTGGCTGCTGGCGAGGCTGTCACGCATCCGCCGCGGCGCCTCGGGATGGCCGCGGTCGGCCATCAGCATGACGATGGTCGCTTGCAGGTGGCGGTCGGCCTGGCCGTCGAGCCGCCGGCTCAGGAAGGCGTCCAGCGCCGCCGAGGGCTGCCGGGCCAGCATCCGCAGCAGCTGGTCGACCGGTTTCGACGGCGCCTGCTCCATCCGCGGCAGGATGGTGTCGACCAGCGTCTGCGGGTCGTTGCGCAGCAGCCCGCGCGAGAGCTCGAACAGCACCTCCTCGTCGACCTCGCGGGAGAGCCGCAGCAGCGCCGCGCGCTGCTCCGCGGTCTCGTGCGCCGAGGGCTCGCGCAGGCAGATCTTCTCCTCCAGCGTGCCGACGATGCTGCTGACGTAGCAGCGGTTCATCACCACGCAGAGCACCAGGAACAGCGCCGCGGCGACCACGCCGATCGCGTCGACCAGCAGCGAGCCCGGCGCCTGCAGCGCGGCCAGCAGCAGGCCGCCGCAGCAGAGCAGCGCCAGCGGCATCACCAGGATCAGCGACAGCGCGCGCGAGCGGCCCTGCAGCTGGGCCGGCAGCGCGTTGTAGAACAGGCTGGTCACCGGCGTGCGGAAGGCCGGCAGCAGGGTGTCCTTGTTCAGGCTGCCGAGCACCGCGGTGGCCAGCCCGGGGGCCAGCGCCAGCAGCAGCCCGGCTACCAGCGTGGTCAGCGGGAACACCAGGTTGCCGACCTTGGCGCCGAAGCGCAGCAGCAGCCGGTTGGTCAGCAGCGTCTGCAGCGCCAGCGCGAACAGGCTGTTGGCGGCGACCAGCAGGCCGAGGAAGGCGGCCAGCTGCGCCTCGTCGGGAAACGTGGCCAGGTAGATGCGGTTGACGCTGAAGGAGATCGCTAGACCGCGACGACCATGCAGAACAGCGCCGCCGAGGTCGCCGCCAGCAGCGGGGAGCGGCCGAGGAAGCGCGCCCCGTGGGCGAGGTCGGCCAGCGCCGGCCGCAGCAGGCCGCGGCGGCGGGCGCCGGGGCGGTAGAACGGCGAGGCGCCCAGGCGACGGTGGTGACGCCGCAGCAGCAGCAGGGTCAGCAGCAGCAGGCCGCTCCACAGGAACAGCGAGGCGGTCACCGGCAGCCACTGCACCGCGCTGCTCAGGGTCAGGCCGCCGACGGTGCAACCGACCTGCATGCCGGCGAACAGCAGGCCCGAGAGGCGCTTCAGCTGCAGCGTGTCGAGGTTCTGCGCCAGGTACAGCGAGACGTGCACCAGGATGATCTCCGACGCCACCTCGTAGCTGAGGAAGTAGAGCGGGTAGGCCCACTCCACGCCCAGCGGCACCATCAGCAGCCAGTTCAGCAGCAGCAGCGCGACCAGGGCGCGGAACACCCCGCGGAAGATCGTCTCGGCGGGGTAACGGTCGGCCAGCGCGGCGTAGCCGAGGCAGGCCGCGGCCATCACCACGCCGAGCAGCAGGTACAGGGTCGGCAGGTGCTCGATGCCGTAGCGGGTGAAGAACAGCGTGCGCGCGGCGCCGCGGCCGAGCGCCATGCCGGTGCCGATGAGCAGGAACAAGAGCAGCAGGTAGGTCACCTGCGCGCGCTCGCGGGCCTCGACCAGCAACGCCCTGCGGATCCATTCGAGCAAGCCTGGGTCCCCTCCGCACGGCTGGCTGTACCCGCCAGCTCGGCAGCCGTCACGCAAAACTCATCCCGTATCAGCATCAGGATTGCTGGGGGAATAACAATATGATCCAGATCAACCGATGGCGGTCCGCCCGCCCGCGCCGCTCAGCCCCCGAGCGCCCGCCGCATCAGCGCCTGCTTGAACCCCCCGGCGCGGTCGGCGAGGTCGAGGCCGAGGTTGCGCAGGCTGCGCGCCGCGGCGTTGGCGTTGCCGAAGCCGCGCTTGAACGCGTCCATCGCCAGCAGCATCGCCGCGTTGTCGGGCTGGCGAAGCGCCTGGTAGCGGTCGAGCGCCGCCGGGTCCCCCGGCTCGGCCCCGGCCGCGCGTGCCGTGGCCAGCTCGGCGGCCAGCGCGACGGCGTCGCGGAAGCCGAGGTTGACCCCCTGGCCGGCGAGCGGGTGGATCGCGTGGGCGGCGTCGCCGACCAGCACCACGCGGCGGCCGTGGTAGCGCAGCGCGTGCTGCAGCCGCAGCGGGAACGCGGCCCGCGGGCCGAGCTCCTCGATCGCCCCGAGCACGCCGCCGCTGGCCACCTCGAGCTCGGCGCGGAAGGCCGCGTCGTCGAGCGCCAGCAGCCGGTCGGCGAGCCCGGTGGTGGCGTGCCAGGCGAGCGAGCTGCGGCCCGCGGCGAGCGGCAGGAAGGCGACCGGGCCGGTGGGCAGGAAGCGCTGCCAGCAGGTGGCGGCCGGGTCCTCGGCGGTGCGCAGGTTGGCGACCAGGGTCTTCTGCCCGTAGTCCCAGCCGACGCTGTGCAGCCCGGCCCAGCCGCGCACCTGCGAGCGCGCGCCGTCGGCGGCGACCACCAGCCGCGCGTGCAGCAGGCCGCCCGGGTCGAGCTCGAGCTGCGCGGTCGCGCGCGTCAGCAGCAGGCCGGCGACCCGCGCCGGGGCCAGCAGGCGCACCCGCGGCGCGGCGCGCAGCCGCTCCCACAGCGCGTGCTGGACGCGGCCGTTCTCAACGATGTGGCCGAGGTCGTCGGCGCCGATCTCGTCGGCCGCGAAGCGCACGTGGCCGCCGCCGGTGCCGTCCCACACCTGCATCGCGCGGTAGGCGGTCGCGTGCGCGGCCAGCGCCGGCCAGGCGCCGAGGCGCTCGAGCAGCTGCCGCGAGCCCGGGGCGATCGCCGAGACGCGCAGGTCGGTCCGGTCGTCGCGCGGCGCCGCGGGCGGGCGCGGTTCCACCAGCGCGACCTCGAAGCCGTCCGCGGCCAGCTGCGCGGCGAGCGCGGCACCGACCATGCCGCCACCGACCACGGCGATCTCGACCTCGTGGCGGGGGCTCATGCCGGGCTCACCCGCGCCCGGCCCGGCCCATGGTGTGGGCAGCGAGGCGGTGGCGCAGCAGCGGCAGCCGGCCGAAGCCGGCCAGCCCGGCGCCGCGCGCCAGCCGCAGCGGCAGCGCGCTGCCGGCGAACAGCGCCAGCAGGCCGTCGGTGAAGCTGTAGGCGCGGGCGTGCTCGGCGGCGCGCTCACGGGCGTAGACCGCCAGCCGGCGGGAATCGCCGGGGTCGTCGCCGTGGGCCAGCGCGTCGTCGAGCAACGCGACCAGCCGGGCGACGTCGCGGACGCCGAGGTTCAGCCCCTGGCCGGCGATCGGGTGCAGGGTGTGCGCGGCGTTGCCGGCCAGCGCGACGCGGCCGCGCACCAGGCGCTCGACGCGCAGCCCGTGCAGCGGGTAGGCGCGGCGTTCGCGCACCGCGCGGAAGGTGCCCAGGTCACCGCCGAAGGCGCGCTGCAGCTCGGCCAGGAAGGCCGGCTCGTCGAGCTCGAGCAGCCGCGCGCAGTCGGTGTCCGGCAGCGTCCAGACCAGCGCGCAGCCGGCGCCGCGCGGCAGCAGCGCCAGCGGGCCGTGCGGGGTGAAGCGCTCGTAGGCGGTGCCGGCGTGCGGGATCCCCGGGACCACCTCGGCGATCAGCGCCCGCTGCGCGTAGTCGGTGTGGTGAGCGCTGATCCCGGCCAGCGCGCGCACCGCCGAGCGGGCCCCGTCGGCCGCGACCACCAGCCGCGCGCCGAGCTCGTCGACCTCGCCGGACCCCGCGAGGCCGAGGCGGACCTGGCCGCGGGCGCGGTGCAGCGCATCGACGCGCGCCCCGCGCAGCACGCGCACCCCCGCCCGGTCGAGGCGGGCATACAGCGCCTGGCCGAGGTCGTGCCCACTGACCACGTAGCCGAACGCCGGCACCCCCTCGCCGGCGCAGTCGAGCAGCGTGCGGCCGGGAAAGCGCTGCTGGGCGATGTCGATGCGCAGCATCGGCGAGGCGGCCGCGGCCAGCCCGTCCCAGGCACCGTAGGCCGCGAGCAGGTCCTGGCTGCCGAGGGCCAGGGCGATCGCCCGGCCGTCGTAGGAGGGCGGCAGGCCGCCGGTGGCCGGGGTGCCCTCGAGCAGCACGACGCGCCCGCCGTGCGCGGCGAGGCCGCAGGCGAGCAGGGCCCCGACCGGCCCGCCGCCGACGATCGCGAGGTCGTGGTCTGCTGGTTTCAAGCTGTCCACCGCTGGCTTCCAGGGACATTCTAGACAGCCGCGGGCGTGCCCCGGCTGACCCAGGTCAGGCGCCGGGGCAGGGAACCTTTGCGACGCCACGGCCTCCATGCTGTGGTGACCTCGGGGAGCGGCGCAGCGGGTGGCCAGGCTGGGCAACGATTCGACGACCTACGGCTGGGTCAGCATCGGCCTCCACTGGCTGGTCGCCGCGCTGACCCTCGGCCTGTTCGCGCTCGGCCTGTGGATGGTCGGGCTCGGCTACTACGACCCCTGGTACTACCGCGCACCGTGGTGGCACCAGGGCCTCGGCGTGCTGCTGCTCGGGCTGGTGCTGCTGCGCCTGGCCTGGCGCCAGCTGAGCCCGCCACCGGGGCCGCTGCCCGGGCACCGGGGCTGGGAGCGAGGCCTGGCGCGCGCGGTGCACGGCGGGTTCCACCTGCTGGCGCTGGCGCTCGCCGCCAGCGGCTACCTGGTGGTCACCGCGGCCGGCCAGGGCCTGGCGGTGTTCGACTGGTTCAGCGTCCCGGCCACGCTCGGCGGGAGCGAGCGGCTCGCCGACCGGGCCGGCGACTGGCACCGCTGGCTGGCGTGGGCTACCGTCGTGCTCGCCGCGCTGCACGCGGCCGCGGCGCTGAAGCACCAGCTGGTCGACCGCGACGCCACGCTGCGGCGGATGCTCTGGCCCGGAGCGCAGTGACCAGGAGCCCGGGACCGGCCCCCACCGACCAAGGAGAGACGACCGATGTACCGCACCCTCGCCCCGCTGCTGCTCGCCCTGCTGCTGGCCGCACCGGCCAGCGCCGCCGACTACGTGATCGATACGCAGAAGGCGCACGCCTTCGTCCAGTTCCGCATCCAGCACCTCGGTTTCAGCTGGCTCTACGGCCGCTTCAACCGCTTCGCCGGCGAGTTCAGCTACGACGAGGCGGCGCCCGAGCGCAGCACGGTCAGCGTGACCATCGACGTCGGCAGCCTCGACACCAACCACGCCGAGCGCGACAAGCACCTGCGCAGCCCCGACTTCTTCGAGGTCGAGCGCTTCCCCGAGGCCCGTTTCAGCAGCACCGCCTACCGGCCCGGCGGCGACGGCCGCGACACCCTCGAGGGCGAGCTGACGCTGCGCGGGGTGACCCGCCCGGTCAGCATCGCCGTGCAGCAGGTCGGTGCCGGCCAGGACCCGTGGGGCGGCTACCGGCGCGGCTTCCAGGGCAGCACCACGCTGACGCTGGCCGACTACGGCTTCACCCGCGACCTCGGTCCCGCCGCGCGGACGGCCGAGCTGATCCTGTCGATCGAGGGCATCCGCCGCTAGGCGGTCGCCGCTGCCGAGGAGCACGCCATGCCCGCACCGCTCGCCCCGGAGGCACTCGACCAGCTGTTCCGCGCCGCGCGCACGCACAACGGCTGGCAGCCGCGAGCCGTGCCGGAGGCGCTGCTGCACCAGCTCTACGACCTGCTCAAGTGGGGCCCGACGAGCATGAACTGCTGCCCGGCGCGCTTCGTCTTCGTCACCAGCGCGGCGGGCAAGGAGCGGCTGCGGCCGTGCCTGTCGCCGGGCAACGTGGAGAAGACGCTGGCGGCGCCGGCGTGCGTGATCATCGCCACCGACAGCCGCTTCTACGACCACCTGCCCGAGCTGTTCCCGGCCTACGACGCGCGCCCCGGGATGCTCGCGAACCCGGACAAGGCGGCGGCGACGGCCCAGCGCAACGGCACGCTGCAGGGGGCCTACCTGATCCTCGCCGCGCGCGCGCTCGGGCTCGACGTCGGCCCGATGTCGGGCTTCGACGCCGCGCGACTCGACGCCGAGTTCTTCCCCGACGGCCGCTGGCACGCCAACTTCCTCGCCAACCTCGGTTACGGCGACCCGGCGCAGCTGCACCCGCGCGGGCCGCGGCTGGAGTTCGCCCGGGCCGCGCAGATCGTCTGAGCCGGGCTCAGGGGCGGAACGCGCGCACCGCCCGGCGCAGCTCCTCCAGGGAGCCGGGCGCGGCCGTCGCGGCGTAGCGCAGGCCGACGTAGAGACCGGTGATGCGCGCCACCGCGGCGGCCAGCTCGGGGCGCACCGCGGCGACCCGCGCGGCGTAATCGCGCGGGCCCTCGCTGGCGCCGCGCCCCAGGCCGCGCTGCGCGAGCTTGGCGCAGAAGCGGCGGTAGGCCAGCGCCGCCGGGTCGAGCGGCCGTCCGGGGCGGCGCACGATGCCCCAGCCGATCAGTCCCAGCAGCAGCCCGACGCCGCCGGCCAGCAGCGGCACCAGCGCCTCCCACGAATCGGCGTCGAGGCCGAGCCCGCGCAGGAACGCCAGCTGGCGCTCGGCGCTGTAGCCGAGCACCCAGAAGTCCCAGGTCGCGTTGACCGCGTCGGCCAGCAGCCACGCCTGCTCGGTCAGCTGCGCCCGCCAGGCCCCCTGGCCGCCGCGGAAGCTGACCGCGCCGT
>DATCZX010000376.1:0-2855 GCA_036525695.1 Gammaproteobacteria bacterium
ACAGGGGAGGTGCGTCGTTTCATCGTTCTTTGTAGGAGCGAGCTCGCTCGCGATTCTTTACGGCAATGGTTCGCGACCAAGGTCGCTCCTACCGGGGGGAGGAGCGTCGTTTCATTGTTCTTGCAGGAGCGAGCTCGCTCGCGATTCTTCCGCGCCTGGGGCACGGCCGGCGAGTTCCTCGCGGAACGCGGGCCGCGCTCAGTCGCCGAACTGGCTGTCGGCAACGAATGGGTTGCTGCGCCGCTCGTCGCCGAAGGTCGACAGCGGACCGTGGCCCGGGATGAAAGTGACATCGTCGCCGAGTGGCCAGAGCCGGTTGCGGATCGAGTGCAACAGCGTGGCGTGGTCGCCGCGTGGGAAGTCGGTGCGACCGATCGAGCCGCGGAACAGCACGTCGCCGACCAGCGCCAGGCGCAGGCCGGGGTGGAAGAAGATCACGTGGCCCGGGGTGTGGCCGGGGCAGTGGCGCACCTCGAGGGTCTCGCTGCCGACGGTGACGCGGTCGCCCTGGTCGAGCCAGCGGTCGGGGGTGAAGCTGCGCGCCGGCGGGAAGCCGAACTGGCGGCTCTGCTGCGGCAGGCCGTCGATCCAGAACTTGTCCCCGAGGTGCGGCCCCTCGACCGGGATGCCGAGCTGCGCGGCCAGCTCGGCGGTGCCGCCGGCGTGGTCGATGTGCGCGTGGGTCAGCAGGATCTTGGTGATCCTTGCCCCCTCCTGCTCGGCGATGGCGAGGATCTGCTCGAGGTCACCGCCCGGGTCGACCACCGCGGCCTCGCCGCTGCTGTCGCAGCGCAGCAGGGTGCAGTTCTGCTCGAACGAGGTCACGGGGATCACGGTGGCGTGCAGCGCCATGGTCGGGCTCCGGGCTGGGGGTGCGCGTTCCGGGCGGCAACTTACCACAGCCCCGGGGGGCGGCGAAGCGAGCGCCTGGCAGCCTGGCAGGGCGGCTACACTACGCCGGTCGCCGCCGCCACAGGATCCCGCGCCATGCCCGCCGCCGCTGCCCGCCGCCCCCGTTTCCGCCTGCCGCTGCAGGTGCGCTTCGCCGACACCGACTGCCAGGGGCACGTCTACTTCTCCAACTACCTGGTCTTCTGCGACGAGGCGATGTCGGCCTACCTGCACGCCATCGGCTACCCGTGGGCGCGCCTGGCCGGTGACGGCATCGAGTTCTTCTTCGTCGACACCGGCTACCAGTTCAAGGGCTCGGCGCGCTTCGAGGAGCGGCTCGAGGTGCACTGCCGGATCGCCCGGCTGGGCAACACCAGCTTCACCGGCGAGATGGTGGTGTGCCGGGCCGACGGCGGCGAGCAGATCGGCAGCGGCCACATCACCTCGGTGATGGTCGACCCGCAGACGCGCCGCCCGGTGCCGATCCCGGCGGCCTTCCGCGCCGCCGTGGCCGCCTACGAGGAGGGCGCTTGAGCGGCCTGCCCGAGCGCACGCGCTGGGGGGTGGTGCTGCTGGCGGTGAGCGCCGGGATGATCGCCGGCGCGCACATCGGCAAGGCGCCGCCGGCGCTGCCGCAGCTGCGCGAGGAACTCGGCCTCGGCCTGGTCACCGGCGGCTGGGTGGTGTCGATGTTCAACGCCACCGGCGCGGTGCTCGGCATCGTCGCCGGCTCGATCGGCGACCGCGTCGGCACGCGTCGGGTGGTGCTGTGGGGCTTCGTCGCGCTGGCCCTGGGCGGGCTGCTCGGCGCGGCCAGCGACAGCGTCGCGGCCCTGCTCGCCAGCCGCTTCCTCGAGGGGCTCGGCTTCATCACCGTCGCGGTGACGACGCCGGGGCTGATCGTCGCCGCGACCCGGGTCGCCGACCTGCGCCTCGCGCTCGGTGCCTGGAGCACCTACATGCCGGGTGGCAGCGCCGCGGCGATGGTGCTGGCGCCGCTGCTGCTCGACGGGGTCGGCTGGCGCGGGCTGTGGGTCGCGGTGGCCCTGGTCTGCGTGCTGTGGATGGCGCTGCTGCTGCGCTACGCACCGCCCGACCCGCCGGCGCACCAGCGCCTCGAGAGCAAGTCGCTGCGCCGCAACGTCAGGCTCACGGTGAGCCGGCCCGGACCCTGGCTGCTGGCCCTGGCGTTCGGCGGCTACACCGTGCAGTGGGTCTCGCTGATGGTCTGGCTGCCGACCTTCCTGGTCGAGCAGCGCGGCGTCGCGGTCTCCACGGCCGCGCTGCTGACCGCGCTGATCGTCGCCTGCAACGTCCCCGGCAACCTGTTCGGCGGCTGGCTGCTGCACCGCCACCTGCCGCGCTGGCTGCTGCTGGCGCTCAGCGGCGTGGGCACCGGCGGCTGCCTGTTCGTGATCTTCGACCCCGGCTTCTCCGACGCCCTGCGCCTGGCCTGCTGCCTCGCCTTCACCGTGCTCGGCGGCATGCTGCCCCCGGCGGTGCTCTCGGGGCCGCCGGTGGTGGCGCCGGGTCGCGGGCAGATCGGCACCACCAACGGCATGCTGATCCAGGGCTCCAACATCGGCCAGGTGATCGGTCCGCCGCTGGCCGCGCTGATGGTCACGCTGAGCGGCAGCTGGGAGAGCGGCTTCTGGGTGCTCGAGGCGGCCGCGTTCCTGGTGGTGGCCGCCGCCTGGGCCTACCGCGGGGTCGAGCGGCGGCTGCTCGCCGCGCCGCCGCCGCAGCACGCCCCGGGCTGATCGGGACCCGCTTGCGCGGGCACACGCCGGGCGCACCACCTATGCTGATGGCGAGGCGGCACGCAGCCGCCACAGAGGAGGAACGCCGATGGCCAAGGTCGCGATGTCCACGCGCCTGCCGATGACGGTGGGCGAGGTCTGGGAGCTGCTCGGCAAGTTCAACGCGTTGCCCGACTGGCACCCGGCGGTGCAGAGGAGCGAACT
>DATCZX010000377.1:0-7241 GCA_036525695.1 Gammaproteobacteria bacterium
GCGCCACCGTCCGGCAGGTGCACGTCGATGATGCCGTGGCTGGAACGGCTCAATGCCGGGCTCAACCGCGGCCTGGCCGGGCTGGCCGGCGCCGGCCTGGTCGGGCTGATGCTGTTCACCGTCACCGACATGGTGACCCGCTACCTCGGCTACCCGCTGGCCGGCTCCTACGAGGTGATCGGCTGGCTCTCCGCCGGCAGCCTGGCGCTGGCGCTCGGCTACACCCAGCTGCACCGGGCGCACGTCGCGATCGGCCTGCTGGCCGGCCGCTTCGGCCCGCGCGGGCAGGCGCTGCTCGACCTGGTCAACAGCCTGCTGGGGCTGCTGCTGTTCGCCGCCGTGGCCTGGTACGTGGCGCGCTACGGCCGCGTGCTGCAGGCGACCGGCTCGCGCTCGGAGACGCTGCAGGCGGTGGTCTACCCGTGGGTCTACGTGGTCGCGGCCGGCGGCGCCGGGCTGGCGCTGGCGCTGCTGGTCGACCTGCTGCGCGCCCTGGCCCGGCTGCGTCCCGGTAACGGCCCGGCCTGATGGACCCGATCCTGGTCGCCGGCATCGGCCTGGCGCTGATGTTCGCGCTGATGCTGCTCGGCATGCCGATCGCGTTCGCGATGCTGCTGGCCGGGGTGCTCGGCAACGCCTACCTGATCTCGACCACCGCCGCGACCCACCTGCTGGCGACCAACGTCTGGGAGCAGTTCTCGTCGTACGGCCTCAGCGTGATCCCGCTGTTCGTGCTGATGGGGCAGTTCGCCTACCGCGCCGGGATCACCGAGCGGCTCTACGACGCCGCCTACAAGTGGGTCGGGCGGCTGCCGGGCGGGCTGGCCGGCACCACGATCGTCGCCTGCGCCGGCTTCTCGGCGATCTGCGGCTCGAACTCGGCGACCACCGCGACCATGGGCACCATCGCGCTGCCGGAGATGCGCCGCTACCGCTACGACGCGGCGCTGAGCACCGGTGCGGTCGCGGTCGGCGGCACGCTCGGCGTGGTGATCCCGCCGAGCGTGGTGCTGATCGTCATCGCGGTGCAGACCGAGCAGTCGCTGCTGCGCCTGTTCCTGGCCGCGATCGTCCCCGGCCTGGT
The DNA here is from genome assembly GCA_036525695.1 of Gammaproteobacteria bacterium. Lineage (GTDB taxonomy): Bacteria > Pseudomonadota > Gammaproteobacteria > QNFN01 > QNFN01 > DATCZX01. The sequence goes on from DATCZX010000377.1 coordinate 1,085, forward strand.
GCTGACGCTGCTGTTCCTGGCCACCGTGCTGGTGCTCTGCCTGCGCCGCCCCGAGCTCGGCCCGCTCGGCCCGCGCACCTCGCTGCGCGAGAAGCTCGCCTCGCTCTCCGGGGTGATCGAGACGCTGCTGCTGTTCGCGCTGGTGATCGGCGGGCTCTACCTCGGCTGGTTCACCCCGACCGAGGCCGGCGCGGCGGGGGCGTTCGGCGCCCTGCTGATCGGCCTGGCGCGCCGGCGGCTGTCGCTGCACGGGCTGCTGCTGTCGCTGGCGGAGACGCTGCGCATCTCGGCGATGGTGGTGCTGCTGATCACCGGGGCGGTGCTGTTCGGCCGCTTCCTGACCGTCTCGCGGCTGCCGTTCGAACTGGCCGACTGGGCCGCGGCGCTGCCGGTCGACCCCGGCGTGGTGCTGCTGGTGGTGCTGCTGATCTACCTGGTCGGCGGTGCGCTGATGGACGCCCTCGGCTTCCTCGTGGTGACCATCCCGATCTTCTTCCCGCTGGCGGCGGCGCTCGGTTACGACCCGATCTGGTACACCGTGATCCTGACCGTGGTCACCACCCTCGGCGCGGTGACCCCGCCGGTCGGGGTCAACGTGTTCATCGTCAACGGCCTGGCCGCCGACGTGCCGATCCAGACCATCTTCCGCGGGGTCGGCTACTTCATGCTCGCCTACCTGCTGTGCCTGCTGATGATGTGGCACTTCCCGCAGACCGTGCTCTACCTGCCCGCGGCGATGCTCGACTGATCCGGGCCGCCCGCCCCGCGGGGATCTTAAGCTGCCGTTAATCCGGGGTGCCGATACTCCCCGCTGCGCCGGGATGCGGCGCGTACGGGGATCCTGCAGATGCGTCTCCGCTGCTCTTCGCCGGCCGCTGGCAGCTGCTCTGGCTGCCCAGCCTCGCCGTCTCCACCGCGACGCGGCTGCTGCTCGCACTCGGCGCAGGGGCCGAGGCCGGCCTGGACGCGCGCGGCACGCGCGCCGTGTTCGCGGTCGGCGCGCTCTACGACCTCGCCTTCGTCGGCCACGCATCGCTGCCGCTGGTGCTCTGCCTGTGGCTGGCGCCCGAACGCCTGTGGCGGAGCCGGGCCGGCGCCCTGCTGCGGCACGCGGCGGTGCTGCTGACGCTGGCCGTGCTGCTGTTCACCGCGCTGGCGGAGTGGATCTTCCGGGACGAGTTCCACGCCCGCTTCAACTTCATCGCCGTCGACCACCTCGTCTACACCCACGAGGTGCTGGCCAACATCCTCATGCCCGCGTCCCCGGCATCCCCGCGGCAGTCCGTGCGCGGGCCCCCTCCCCGCCAGCCGCTGGGGGCGGCTTCCGGCGCCTCCCCCATTCGGAATAGTTGACTAAATCAGTCTGCTTTCATCTAATGGGCGCAGCATTCATCCCGGAGGTTGCAGCATGGAACAGACCCAGATCCCGCCGCGCGACGGCGACGGCTACCTGGCCGACATGAACGACTGGAGCGAGGGGGTCGCCCGCGCGATGGCCGATGCCGACGGCATCGAGCTCGACGACGACAAGTGGCAGCAGGTGGTCAAGGCCCGCGAGTACTACGACACCCACTCCACGGTGCCGCCGGTGCGCAAGTTCGCCCGCTACCTCGGTGTCGACACCAAGGAGCTGTTCGACCTGTGGATGACCGGGCCGATGAAGCCGATCACCAAGTACGGCGGGCTGCCCAAGCCGACCGGCTGCGTCTGAGCCGAGCCCCGCGGGCGCCCGCCCGGGGCGCTACTCGAGCAGCGGCAGCGGGCTGAGCAGGTACCAGCGGTTGCGCTCGGCGTCGTACTGCCAGAGCTGCGCGTGGTCGACCTGGCGGGTCGACTGGCTCGCCTCGTCGAGGTAGTCGATGCGCCCCTGCGCGGTCACTTCGCGGCCGTCCGGCGACGGCTGCATCGCGACGGTCTGGTAGCCGGTGACGCGCTTGCCGGCGTAGCGCGCCAGTTCGAGCGGCGCCGCCCCGGGCTTGCGGAAGCCCTGCGCGACCTGCCACTCGCCCCAGCGCACCGCCTTCTCGTAGTTCAGCAGGGTCAGGTCGAACTGGTAGCGGCGCTCGCCGCTGGCCACCGAGGCGCAGCCGACGAGCAGCGCCAGCAGCGCGGGCAACAGGCAGCGAGCGGCGGTACGCAGCGTGGGCATCGGCGAGGCTTCCTGCTCCTGGTCGTCCAGCGCGCGCAGCCGGCGCCCGGCAGTTCGAGGTGTCTGCCCGCAGTATAAGCCCGCGCGGGTGCCCCGCGGTCAGCCGATGGAGCGGCCGGGCGGCCGCACCGGCACCTACCCGCGTGCCGCGCTCAGGCCGCGTTCGGACGGGCCGCCAGGCCGCGGCCGTGCTGGTTGTCCTGGCGCTGCGCCACGCGGCGGGTGAACGGCCTGTTGATGCACTCGGCCAGCGTGCGCTGGTCGAGGTAGCCGTAGAGCTTGGAGCTGAAATCGACCCACAGCTGCTGCGCCGGGTCGCCCTCGTCGCCGGTGCGCGAGACGTCGACCTTCTCGTCCACCGCGCGCAGGATGTCGGCGATGGTGATCTGCGTCGACGGGCGCCCGAGGCGGTAGCCGCCGCCGACCCCGCGCACCCCGACCACCAGCCCCTTGCGGCGCAGCTTGGCGAACAGCTGCTCCAGGTAGGAGAGCGAGATGGTCTGGCAGGCGGAGATCTCGGTCAGCGGCACCGGGCCCTCGTTCTCGTGCAGCGCGAGGTCGAACATGGCGGTGACGGCGTAACGGCCCTTGGTCGAAAGTCTCATGCGTTCATCTCCCGCATATCGGTCGAATAACCGACTGTTTCAGTCGGGATTCAACCAGCTGGCCGCGTGGAGCGTCAAGGCTTGCCGCGGCTATGCCGGATCGAACTGACCTGGGTCAATTCGGTTGCCGGTTGGCGCGCGGTGGCGACAACCGCGACAATAGGTGGCGCCGCGGATCTCCCCGCGGGTCACCGACACGGAAGCGAAAGGAACGGCCGATGTTCAGGAACGTCACCAGGGTGGTGCTGCTGCTGGCCGCCAGCGGCATGGCGGGCAGCGTGGCGGCGAAGGAGGACCTGCTCACGGTCTACCGCCAGGCGGTCGGCGAGGACCGCGCGCTGCGCGCCGCGGCGGCCGAACTCGAGGCCGCGCGCGAGGCGATCCCGCAGGCGCGCGCGCGGCTGCTGCCGAACGCCGGGCTGAACGCCGAGGCCGGCACCAATTACGCCGATCCCGAGGGGTCCGGGTCCGACGACTACCAGGACTACAGCCTCGGCCTGCGCCTGACCCAGCCGCTCTACCGGCGCGACGACCAGCTGCGCCAGGGCCAGGCCGCGAGCAGCGTCAGCGAGGCCGAGGCGAGCTACGCCGCCACCGAGCAGGACCTGATCGTGCGCACCGCGCGGGGTTACTTCGACGTGCTCACCGAGCAGGCCACCCTGCAGTTCGTGCTCGCCGACAAGGAGGCGATCGCGCGCCAGCTGGAGCAGACCCGGCAGCGCTTCGAGGTCGGGCTGATCGCGATCACCGACGTGCACGAGGCGCAGGCGCGCTACGACAACGTGCTGTTCGAGGAGATCCGTGCGCAGAACGACGTCGACAACGCGCGCGAGGCGCTGCGCGTGATCACCGCGGCGTACCACGGGGAACTGGCCGACCTGGCCGCCGAGCTGCCGCTGAAGCGGCCGGAGCCGGGCAACATCGACGACTGGGTCGCCGCCGCGCAGCGCGACAACCTGAGCCTGGTGGCGGCGCGCCACGGCGTCGAGGTGGCGCGCGAGGAGATCGGCATCCAGCGCGCCGCCCAGCTGCCCACGGTCGACGCGATCGCCGCCTACGCGCACAGCGACGACAACGCCGACCGGCTCGGCCGCGGCCGCCTCGACTCCGGTCGCGTCGGGCTGGAGCTGAACCTGCCGCTGTACACCGGCGGCGCGATCGACTCGCGCGCCCGCCAGGCCGAGGCGAGGTTCCTGCAGGCCAGCGAACTGCTCGAGCAGGCGCGGCGCAGCGTCGAGCGGCAGACCCGCGACGCCTACCGCAACGTCAACGCGGCGATCAGCGGGGTCGAGGCGCTGCGCCAGGCGGTGGTCTCGAACCAGAGCGCGCTGGACGCGACCCAGGCCGGCTTCGAGGTCGGCACGCGCACCATCGTCGACGTGCTCGACGCCCAGCGCGACCTGTTCCGGGCGCAGCGCGACTACGACCTCGCGCGCTACGCCTACGTGCTGAGCACGCTGACGCTGCAGCAGGCGGTGGGCAGCCTCGGCGGCGACGACGTCGAGCAGGTGAACCGGCTGCTGGAGTGAGCGCGGGTCCGCGTCAGCCGTTGCAGGCGCGCAGGCCGGCCACGTCGAGCAGCTCGATCCGGCGCCCGCTGACGCGGATCAGCGCGCGCTCCTGCAGCGTGTGCAGCACCCGCGAGAAGGTCTCCGGGGTCAGGTTCAGGCGCGAGGCGATCACCGCCTTGCTGGCCGGCAGGTCGACCGCGTCCGCGGCCTGCTCGACGCGCTCGCCGACCAGGTAGCCGACCACCCGCTGCAGCGCGTTCTGCGTCGACAGCTCCTCGATCTCGCGCACCAGCGCGTGCATGCGCGCGCTGAGCCCGGCGAGCAGGCGCAGCGAGAAGTCGGGGTTCGAGCGCACCGCCTCGATCAGCCCGGCGCGCGGGATGTAGAGCGCGCGCCCCGCGCCCAGCGCCTCGGCGTAGGCCGGGTAGGGACGGCCGATCAGCATCACCGCCTCGCCGAACGACATCCCCGGCTGGATCAGCTCGACCACCTTCTCGTGGCCGTCCGCGGCCAGCAGCACCAGCTTGACCTGCCCCGCGACCAGGAAGAAGAAACCCTCGGCCGGGTCGCCCTTCTGGAACAGGATCTCGCCGCGCTTGAACGCGTGGCCGTGCGTGGTCTGGGCGAAGCGCTGCAGCTCCTGCTCGTCGAGGGCGGCGAACAGCGGGATGCGGCGCAGCAGGGCGAGGGTCTCTTCGTCGGTCGGCATGGCACGGGCACGATAGCCAGGGGGGGCATGGCCCGCAAGCGCCGCGCGTCTTGATGGCTGTCAAGGTGCCCGTCGCCGCGACGGCAGATAGTGCATGCCACGACCTCACGGAGCCCCGGCATGAGCGCACTGACCACCTACATGACCTCCGACCACCGGCGCTGCGACGACATCTTCGCCGCGCTGGAGAACAGCGTCGGCGATGGCGACTGGGCGACCGCGACCGCGGAGCTCGAGCGCTTCCTGCAGGCGATGGAACGCCACTTCCAGATCGAGGAGGAGATCCTGTTCCCCGCCTTCGAACAGGCCACCGGCATGGACATGGGCCCGACCCGGGTGATGCGTTCCGAGCACCAGCAGATGCGCGGCCTGTTCGCCGAGCTGCGCGAGAGCAGCGCGCGGCAGGACGCCGACGAGCTGCTCGGGCTGACCGAGACGCTGCTGCTGGTGATGCAGCAGCACAACCTGAAGGAGGAGCAGGTGCTCTACCCGATGACCGACCAGGTGGTCGGCGACGACGCCGGCGCGCTGCTCGACCGGATGCAGGCCGTGCAGTGATGCCGGAGCGGGCTCGCGAGCACCTGCTCGACGTCACCGACCTCGAGCCCTGCGAGCCGCTCGAGCGGACCCTCGCCGCGGCGGCCGAACTCGCCCCCGGCGAGTACCTGCGCGTGCTGCTGCGCCGCGAGCCGGTGCCGCTGTTCCCGCTGCTCGAGCAGCTGGGCTGCAGCTGGCACAGCGCGCCGGGCAGCGCGGCGCCGTTCGAGGTGCTGGTCTGGCGACGTGACGACAGCGTCGCCGCGGCGGCCGCACGCCCCGCCGGCTGACCCGCACCCGGTGTCCTACCCCGGCCTCTCGCTCGACCAGGCGCCGCCGCTCGCCGCGCCGTTCCGCTTCTTCCTCACCGCCCCGCTGTTCGGCCTGGCCGCGGCGCTGTTCCTGCTCTGGTCCGGCGCCGACGCGCTGGCCACGCGCTGGTCCGCCGCCGCGCTGGTGCTGACCCACCTGCTGACCCTCGGGGTGCTGTCGATGGTGATGTTCGGCGCCCTGCTGCAGATGCTCCCGGTGGTTGCCGGGTCGCCGGTCGCCCACCCGCGGCTGGTCGCCGGTGCCGCGCATGCCCTGCTGGTCGCGGGCACCGTGGCGCTGGCCGCGGGCTTCGTGCTGGCCGCGCCTGCCGTGC
>DATCZX010000378.1:0-21561 GCA_036525695.1 Gammaproteobacteria bacterium
ATCACCGGGGCGATCCTGCACCAGGCCCGCTCCGGGCAGCTGCTGGCCGAGGCCGGTGCGCGCAAGCTGGCCGGCGAGCGCGGCGGCGAGCTCGCCGGGCTGGTCGAGAAGACCGTGCGCAGCGTCGCCACCGGGATCCTCGGCGTGGCCCTGATCCAGTCGGTGCTGGCCGGGCTCGGCATGCTGGTGGCCGGGGTGCCCGGCGCCGGTTTCTGGACCCTGATCGCGCTGCTGCTGTGCGTGGTCCAGGTCGGCCCCGCCCTGGTGCTGATCCCGGCGGTGATCTACGTCTTCTCCTACGGCGAGCCGGTCACCGCGGTCGGCTTCCTGGTCTGGAGCGTGGTCGTCGGGCTGCTCGACAACGTGCTCAAGCCGCTGCTGATGGGGCGCGGGGTCAAGGCGCCGATCGTGGTGATCTTCGTCGGCGCGATCGGCGGGCTGCTGACCATGGGCATCGTCGGGCTGTTCGTCGGCGCCGTGGTGCTGGTGATCGGCCACACGCTGCTGCTCGACTGGCTCGGTGTCGCTCCGCGCCAGGCGCAACCGCCCGCCCCGCCCTAGCCGCGCTGACCGCGCTCCCGCGCGCGCCGCGCCGGCGTCACTCCTGCTCGGCAAAGGCCGCCTTGACGCTGGCGAACTTGGTCATCACGTGGTCGCGGAGGAGCTTCGGCAGCCGGTTGCGGTCGCGCGCGCGCAGCGCCAGCAGGATCTCCTCGTGCTCGGCCACGGCCTGGTCCCAGCGCGGCTGCGACAGGTTGGCCATGTAGCGCGCGCGGGCGATCCGCCCGGCCAGGCTGCGGTGGGTCGCCTGCAGGGCGGGATTGCCCGCGGCGTCGAGGATCGCCTCGTGGATCGCCTGGTTGAGCCGGAAGTACTCGGGCCGCTGGCGCAGCCGGTGGCGCTCGAGCATCTCGTGGTGCAGCTCGCCGATGGCGTCGATCTCGCGGTTGCTGATCTGCGCGCAGACCAGCTCGCCGGAGAGCGCCTCGAGGCTGGCGATGACCGGGAAGACGTGCTCGAGGTCCTGCAGCGTGAACTCGGCGACCGCCGCACCGCGGTTCGGCGTCAGCTTGACGAAGCCCTCGACCGACAGCACCTTCAGCGCCTCGCGCAGCGGCGTGCGCGAGACCGCGAACTTCTCGCACAGCGCCTTCTCCGGGATCTTCGTCCCCGGCTTCAGCTCGCCGGCGTTGATCAGCACGCGCAGCCGCTCGACCAGCTCGTGATGCAGCGAGCGGCGCTCGATCGGGTCGCTGCGCGCCGAGAGGCTCATCGCGCCAGCGCCATTTCCAGCACCCGGGCCACGTGCAGCGGCTCGCGCCCGCTGCCGTCGCGGATCTGCTGCCGGCACGAGGTGCCGTCGGCGACGATCAGGTCGTCGGCGGCGGCGGCGCGCACCGCCGGCAGCAACGCCAGCTCGGCCATCGCCGCGGAGACCTCCACGGTGTCGCTGTGGTAGCCGAAGTTGCCGGCCATGCCGCAGCACGACGAGTTGATCGGCTCGACCTGCAGCCCGGGGACCAGGCCGAGCACCCGCTGCACCGCGCCCATCACGTCGAACGCCTTCTGGTGGCAGTGGCCGTGCAGCCTGGCCGTGCGCGGCAGCGGCTGCAACGGCAGCTCGAGCCGCCCCTGCTCCGCCTCGCCGGCGAGGAACTCCTCGAAGGTGACCGCGCGGGCAGCCAGGCGGCGCGCCTGCTCTCCGGGCAGCAGCGCGGGGAACTCGTCGCGCAGCGTGAACAGGCAGGAGGGCTCGAGCCCGACGATCGGTGCGTCGGCGTCGAGCCACGGGCGCAGTGCCTCGAGCAGGCGCCGCGCCTCGGCGCGCGCCTGGTCGACCAGCCCGGCGGCGAGGAAGGTCCGGCCGCAGCAGAGCGGCCGCGTCGAGGCCGGGTCGGCGGCGACCTCGACGCGGTAGCCCGCCGCGCCCAGCACCGCCAGCGCCGCGCGCAGGTTCTCCGGCTCGAAGAAACGGTTGAAGGTGTCCGCCAGCAGGATCACCCGGCGCCCGTTGCCCGGCACGGCCTCGCTGTCGCGGAAGGCGTCGCGGCGCCAGCGCGGCAGCTGCCGCCGGGCGCTGAAGCGCGCGAGCGCCTCGGACAGGCGGGCCAGGCCCGGGATGCGGTCGCGCGCGTTGAGCAGCCACGGCACCCGGCTCGCCCAGGGCGCGTAGCGCGGCAGCCAGGCGACCAGGCGGTCGTGCAGCTCGACGCCGTGCTTCCGGACCCGCGCCGCCTGCACCTCGAGCTTCATCTTGGCCATGTCGACGCCGGTCGGGCACTCGCGCCGGCACGCCTTGCAGCCGACGCACAGGCGCATCGTCTCGTGCATCTCCGCCGAGGTGAAGGCGTCCGCGCCGAGCTGGCCGGAGATCGCCAGGCGCAGCGTGTTGGCGCGCCCGCGCACCAGGTCGCGCTCGTTGCGGGTGACCCGGTACGACGGGCACATCACGCCGTCGCCGAGCTTGCGGCAGGCGCCGTTGTTGTTGCACATCTCGACCGCGCCCTGGAAGCCGCCGCCGGCCCCGGTCCACCCCGACCAGTCGAGCGCGGTGGTCATCTCGGGCACCCGGTAGCCGGGCGGGTAGCGGAACAGCGAGCGGTCGTCCATCCGCGGCGGGCGCACGATCTTGCCCGGGTTGAACAGCCCGGCGGGATCGAGCAGGTCCTTGACCTCCTCGAAGCTGCGCACCATGCGCTCGCCGAACATCTCGCGGTGGAACTCCGAGCGCACCAGCCCGTCGCCGTGCTCGCCGGAATGCGAGCCGCGGTACTCGCGGACCATCTCGAACGCCTCCTCGGCGATCGCGCGCAGCGCCCTGACGTCGTTGTCCAGCTTCAGGTTCAGCACCGGGCGCACGTGCAGGGTGCCGACCGAGGCGTGCGCGTACCAGGTGCCGTCGGTGCCGTGCTTGTGGAAGATCTCGGTGAGCCGGCGGGTGTACTCGGCGAGGTCCTCGAGCCGGACCGCGCAGTCCTCGACGAAGGAGACCGGCTTCCCGTCCGACTTCATCGACATCATGATGTTGAGGCCCTGCTTGCGCACCTCCCAGATCGCCTTCTGCTGCGCCGGGTCGGGGATCTCGACCACCCCGCCGAACGGCTTGCCCGGCGCGTTCCAGGCGAAGCCGAGGTCGCCCATCATCTCGCTGAGCGCGGCGAGGCGGCGCAGGTTCTCGCCCTGGTCCGGCTCGGCGAACTCGACCAGCAGCAGCGCCTGCGGTTCGCCGCGCACCATCTGCTCGATCACCGGGCGGAACAGCGGGATGTCGCGCGCGAGGTCGAGCATCGTGCGATCGACCAGCTCCACCGCGGTCGGTCCCAGCGTCACCAGGTGCTGCGGCGCCTCCATCGCGGCGTAGAAGCTCGGGAAGTGGCAGACGCCGAGGGTGCGGTTGCGCAGCAGCGGGGCCAGCTTCAGGCGGATCCGCTCGGAGTAGGCCAGCGTCCCTTCCGAACCGACCAGCAGGTGCGCGAGGTTGTTGTCGCCGCCCGGCACCAGCGCGTCGATGTTGTAGCCGCCGACCCGGCGCATCAGGTCGGGGAAGCGGGCGCGGATCTCGTCTGCCTCGCGGGCGCCGAGCCGCAGCAGCTGCTCGACCAGGTCCCGCTGCCTGGCCGGCATCCCGGCGGCCGGGCCGAAGGCCGCGGCGCTGCCGTCGGCGAGGATCGCGTCGATGCCGAGCACGTTGTCGCGCATGGTGCCGTAACGGATCGAGCGCGAACCGCACGAGTTGTTCGCCGCCATGCCGCCCAGCGTGGCACGCGAGGCGGTGGAGACGTCGACCGGGTACCACCAGCCGTGCGGCTGCAGCGCGGCGTTCAGCTGGTCGAGGACGATCCCCGGTTCGACCACCGCGGTCCCCGCCTCGGGGTCCAGCTCGACGATCCGCGCGAGGTGCTTCGAGACGTCCAGCACCAGCGCCCGGTTGACCGTCTGCCCGCACTGCGAGGTGCCGCCGCCGCGCGGCAGGACCGGGACGCCGGCCTCGCGGGCGATCTCCAGCGCGGCGCGGACGTCGTCGCTGTCCCGCGGCACCACCACGCCGAGCGGGAACATCTGGTAGATCGACGCGTCGGTGGCGTAGCGGCCACGGCTGAAACGGTCGAACAGCACCTCGCCGCGCAGGGCGGACTTCAGGCGCTGCTCGAGCGCGGTGTCGGCGGGAGTCATCGGCTTCGGTTGACTTGAATTATGAATGCAACATACTATTCGGGCTGTCACGCGGGCACAAGAGAGAGCCCGAAAAGCCCCGCTTAATGACTGTTTTTAATACGGATTTAGACCGGGTACAGGGACGCCGCGGGAGTGCCGCCGCCGGCTCCCCGGAGTGCCACGCACCCGGGCTTCCCGGCCCCTCCTGCCGGTGGGTCCGACGGCTGCAGACAACACGAGGGAAGCCAGATGGCTGCCGGTAGGCATTTCCTGCAGATCCCAGGCCCGACCAACGTCCCCGACCGCATCCTGCGGGCGATGGACCGGCCGACCATCGACCACCGCGGGCCGGAGTTCGCGGCCCTCGGCCGGCGCGTGCTGGACGGCATCCAGGGCGTCTTCAGGACCCGCGGCCGGGTGTTCATCTACCCCGCCTCCGGCACCGGCGCCTGGGAAGCGGCACTGGTCAACGCGCTCTCCCCCGGCGACCGCGTGCTGATGTGCGAGACCGGCCAGTTCGCCGTGCTCTGGAGCGAGCTCGCCCGCAACTGCGGTTTCGAACCCGAGCTGATCCCCGGCGACTGGCGCCGCGGCGCCGACCCCGGGGCGATCGGGGCGCGCCTGGCCGAGGACCGCGCTCACGCGATCAAGGCCGTCTGCGTGGTCCACAACGAGACCTCCACCGGCTGCGCCAGCGACATCGCCGCGGTGCGCGCCGCCATCGATGCCGCCGGGCATCCCGCGCTGCTGATGGTGGACACCATCTCGTCGCTCGCCTCGCTCGACTACCGCCACGACGACTGGGGCGTCGACGTCACCGTGGCCGGCAGCCAGAAGGGGCTGATGCTGCCGCCGGGACTGTCGTTCAACGCGGTCAGCGACAAGGCCTACGCCGCCGCCGGCAGCTCGAGCTCGCTGCGCTCGTACTGGTCGTGGGCGGCGATGAGCAAGCCGAATGCCTCCGGGATGTTCCCCTACACCCCGGCGACGAACCTGCTCTACGGTCTCGACGAGGCGCTGCGGATGCTCCACGAGGAGGGGCTCGAGCAGGTGTTCGCGCGCCACGACCGGCATGCCGAGGCGACCCGCCGCGCGGTCCGCGCCTGGGGCCTCGAGCTGCTCTGCAGCGAGCCGGCGCACTACTCGAGCTCGCTGACCGCGGTGCTGCTGCCCGAGGGGCACGACGCCGACGCCTACCGCAAGGTGACACTCGAGAGGTTCGACCTCTCGCTCGGCAGCGGCCTGGGCAAGGTCGCCGGGCGGGTGTTCCGGATCGGCCACCTGGGCGACTTCAACGACCTGATGCTGCTCGGCACGCTGTGCGGCGTCGAGATGGGACTGGGCCTGGCCGGCGTGCCCCACCGGGCCGGCGGCGCGCAGGCCGCGATGGCCTACCTCGGCGGCGGTGCCGCCTGAGCCGCGCGGGCCCGGACGAATCGCCGGCATGCCGCCGTCGACCAGGCAGGTGCGGGAGCGCATCCCGTTAGCTGAACACTATTGACGATGCCCAAGCAGGAACCCCGGAGCGTAGGCAGGGTTCCACAACCACCGGAGGAAACGATGAAACTAACCAAGCTGATGACGGGTTTCGCCCTGGCGGCCTGCGTCTCCCTGCCCGCCCAAGCGGAGAAGCTGGTGCTCAAGTTCGGCCACGTCGGCAAGCCGGGCTCGCTGTTCGACCTGTGCGCGAACGAGTTCACCAAGCGCGTCAACGCGCGCCTCGGCGACAAGGCCGAGGTCCAGGCCTTCGGCTCGTCGCAGCTGGGCAAGGACAACGAGCTGCTGCAGAAGCTGAAGCTGAACCAGGTCACCTTCGCCCTGCCCTCCTCGGTGATGTCCTCGGTGGCCGACGAGTTCGGCGTGTTCGAGATGCCGTACATCATCAAGGACCGCGAGCACATGAACCGGGTCGAGAACACGCTGTTCGACTCGGTGATGCAGCCGGCGGCCAAGGCCAAGGGCTACCGCATCCTGGCGCTGTGGGAGAACGGCTTCCGCCACATCACCAACAACCTGCGGCCGATCAACAAGCCCGAGGACCTGCAGGGCATCAAGCTGCGCACCCCGAAGGGCGCCTGGCGGGTGAAGATGTTCAAGGGCTACGGTGCGAACCCGTCGCCGATGGCCTTCTCCGAGGTGTTCACCGCGCTGCAGACCGGCGTCATCGACGGCCAGGAGAACCCGTACGCGCAGATCGCCTCGGCGAAGTTCCAGGAGGTGCAGAAGTACCTGTCGATCACCGGCCACGTCTACACCCCGGCCTACGTGCTGGTCTCCGACACGCACTTCGCCAAGCTCCCGGCCGACGTGCAGGAGATCGTCGTCAGCACGGCGCGCGAGATGCAGGCCTACGTCTACGCGCTGGCCGCCAAGCTGGAGACCGACCTGCTGGCCGAGCTGGTCGCCGGCGGGATCAGCGTCAACACCGCCGACAAGAACGCGTTCATCGCCGCGTCGCAGCCGATCTACGACGAGTTCGCGTCCAGCGTGGCCGGCGGCGACAAGCTGATCAAGACGGTCCTCGACCTCGGCAAGTAACCCGACGCGCGCCCGCGGTGGTCGTCCCCCGCGGGCCGCGGCGCTCAGCCTCGCAGCGATCGCCCCGGCAGATGCCGGGGCGACCGCTGCCCCCCGCGCGTGAGACGGCCCGCCCGATGTCGTGCCGTCTCGCCAAGCGGGCCAACCCGGATCAGGCGCCAAGCTGGTGATCGCTAAACTCGGAACGGGCCTCGGCTGGCTGCTCGAATGGGCCACCATCCTGCTGATGGTGGCGCTGACCTGCGTGGTGATCGTCGCGGTCGGTTTCCGCATCGCCGGGGACTCGCTCTCCTGGTACGACGAGATCGCCGCGATCCAGCTCGCCTGGATCACCTACTACGGCGCGGCCCTCGCCGCGCTGCGACGCCGCCACATCGGCCTCGACAGCGTGCTGCTGTCGCTGCCGCTGCCCGCGCGCAAGGTCGCGGTGGTGATCGCCGAGGTGATCGTGATCGGCTTCTTCGGCGTGATGGCCTACACCGGCATGCAGGTGCTCGAGGTGCTGGCCGGCGACCGGCTGGTCTCGCTGACCTGGGTGCCGGTGCAGCTGACCCAGTCGGTGATCCCGATCGGCGCGGCGCTGTTCATCCTCGCCGAACTGCTCAGCCTGCCGGCCTACTGGCGCACGGTGCTCGCCGGCATCTCGCTGGAACACCCGGAAATCCACGCCGAGCGGGAAGCCTGAGCGATGCTGATCTTCTGGTTGTTCGTCGCGCTGGTGGTGATGATCTGCCTGAACGTGCCGATCGCCGTGGCGCTCGCGGTCTCCGGCATCCTCGGCCTGCTCGCCACCGAGGGGCTCGACAGCCTGGTCACCGTCGCGCTGGACATGTACGACGGTTCGACCAAGTTCTCGCTGATCGCGATCCCGATGTTCGTGCTCGCCGGCGCGATCATGAATGCCGCCGGGATCACCGACCGGCTGATCAACTTCATCAGCGCGCTGATCGGCTTCGTCCGCGGTGGCCTGGCGATGGTCAACATCGGCGTGTCGCTGTTCTTCGCCGAGATCTCCGGCTCGGCGGTCGCCGACGTCGCCGCGCTCGGCTCGGTGATGATCCCGCAGATGAAGAAGCGCGGGTACTCGGGACCGCTGGCCGCGGCGGTCACCTCGTCGTCGGCGTCGCTGGCGATCATCATCCCGCCGTCGATCCCGATGATCCTCTACGCGGTGTCGGCGAACACCAGCGTCGAGCAGCTGTTCGTCGCCGGTTTCGTGCCGGGCCTGATCGGCGCCGCCGGGCTGATGGGGGTCGCCTACGTCTTCGCGCGGCGCTACAACCTGCCGGTCGAGGAGACCTTCAACACCGGGCGCCTGCGCAAGACCTTCGTCGCGGCGCTGCCGACCTTCGCGCTGCCGGTGATCATCCTCGGCGGCATCTTCGGCGGCTTCGTCACCGCCACCGAGGCCGCCGGGCTGGCGGTGCTGGCGGCGCTGGCGATCGGCCTGTTCTACCGCGAACTGGACCTCAAGCACCTGAAGAGCGCGATGCTCGACGGCGGCATGCAGACCGCCGTGGTGATGCTGCTGGTCGCCTCCTCGGTGCTGATGGGCGGGTTCCTGACCCGCGCGCAGATGCCGCAGGAGCTGGCGGCCTCGATCCTCGAGTTCACCACCAACAAGTACCTGATCCTGCTGATCCTCAATTTCTTCTTCCTGGTCATCGGGTTCTTCCTGCACTCCGCGGCCGCGATCATCCTGGTGGTGCCGATCGTGATCCCGCTGATCACCCAGGTCGGCATCGACCCGGTGCACTTCGGCCTGATCGTGACCCTGAACCTCGCCATCGGCCAGCAGACCCCGCCGGTGGCCAGCGTGCTGATCACCGCCTGCTCGATCGCCCGCGCCAACATCTGGGACGTGACCAAGGTGAACATCTACTTCATCGCGGTGCTGCTGGCCGTGCTGCTGCTGTGCACCTACGTGCCGGCGGTGCCGATGTTCCTGGTCGACTACTTCTACCGCTAGGCCGATGAGCGAGCACGCCGACGGCAACGCGCCGGAACTGCTGTTCGAGGTCAGCGACGGCGTCGGCCAGGTCACCCTGAACCGGCCGGCGGCGCGCAACGCGCTGACCTTCGCGATGTACGCGCGCCTCGCCGAGATCTGCCGTGAACCGCATCAGCAGGGGCGGATCCACGCGCTGGTGATCAGCGGTGCCGGCGCGCGCGCCTTCGCCGCCGGCACCGACATCGCCCAGTTCCGCGATTTCCGCGACGCGGCCGACGCCCTCACCTACGAGGCGCGGATCGAGGCGGTGCTGGACGCCGTCGAGCGCTGCCCGGTGCCGACGCTGGCCGCGATCGCCGGTGCCTGCACCGGCGGCGGCGCGGCGATCGCGGCGGCCTGCGACCTGCGCCTCGCCACCCGCGACGCCCGCTTCGGCTTCCCGATCGCGCGCACCCTCGGCAACTGCCTCTCGGCCGCGAACCTGCGCCGGTTCAGCGCGCTGATCGGCGCCGGCCGGGTGCGCGAGATGATCTTCACCAGCCGCCTGCTCGGCGCCGAGGAGGCGCTCGCCGCCGGCCTGGTCGGCGAGCTGGTCGCCGACCACCCCGCCCTGCTCGCGCGCGCCGCCGAGCTGGCGGCCCAGCTCGGCGAGGCGGCGCCGCTGACGCTGCGGGCGACCAAGGAGGCGCTGCGCCGGATCGCCTGCGCGAACCCGGTCGACGACGCTGACCTGGTCGCGCTGTGCTACACCAGCGCCGATTTCCGCGAGGGGCTGGAGGCGTTCCTGGCCAAGCGCAAGCCGCAGTGGAAGGGGGCCTGAGGCCGATGCCCGGACCGTTGACCGGCTGCCGCGTGGTCGAGCTCGGGCACATCATGTCCGGGCCGGTGTGCGGGCTGATGCTCGCCGACATGGGCGCCGACGTGATCAAGGTCGAGAAGCCGGTCGGCGACGACTCCCGGCGCATGCTGCCGCCCGACGTCAACGGCGAGTCCGCCGCCTACATGATGATGAACCGCAACAAGCGCGGGGTGGTGCTGAACCTGCGCGACGACGCGGGCCGCGCGGCGCTGCGCCGCCTGCTCGACCGCGCCGACGTGGTGATCGAGAACTACCGCCTAGGCACGATGGAGAAGATGGGGCTCGGCTACGCGACCCTGCGCGAGAGCAACCCGGGGCTGATCTACGCCGAGATCTCCGGTTACGGGCGCACCGGCCCGTACGCCGAGCGTGCCGGCTTCGACCTGATCGCGCAGGGGATGTCCGGGCTGATGTCGATCACCGGCGAGGCCGCGGGCCGTCCGCCGGTCAAGGTCGGCGCCCCGCTGACCGATATCACCGCGGGCCTGCTGGCGGCGATGGGTGTCTGTGCGGCCTACGCGCACCGGTTGCAGACCGGGGTCGGGCAGAAGGTCGACACCAGCCTGTTCGAGGCCGGCATCGTCCACACCTACTGGCAGTCGGCGATCGCTTTCGCCACCGGGGTCTCGCCCGGCCCGATGGGCTCGGCGCACCCGCTGAACACCCCCTACCAGGCCTTCCGCACCAGCGACGGCTGGATCAACATCGGCGCGGCGAACCAGGCCAACTGGCTGCGCCTGCTCGAGATCATCGAGGCGCCGGCACTGGCCGAGGACGCGCGTTTCGCCGACAACCGCTGCCGCATGGCCCACCGCGCGGAGCTCGAGGAGCTGCTCAACGCGATCTTCGAGACCCGTTCGACCGCGGCCTGGCTGGCGCGGATGGAGCGCGGCGGCCTCCCCGCCGGGCCGGTGCTGTCGATCGGCGAGATGCACCGCGACCCGCAGGCGCTGGCGCGCGCGATGGTGGTCGAGCTGCAGCACCCGGCCGCCGGCACGGTGCAGACCCTCGGTTTACCGGTAAAATTCTCCTCCACGCCGGGCGCCGTCGAGCACCCGGCGCCGTTGCTCGGGCAGCACACCCGGCAGGTGCTGGCCGAGCACGGTTACACTGAAACCGAAATCCAGGCGCTGCTCGCCAGCGGCGCCGCCACCCAGGCGGAGACCTAGATGCCCATCGCAAACCCCACCCTCTCGCTCGCAGAAGCCAAGTCCCTGATCGCCGCCGCGCTGGCCAAGGGAGCCGAGCTCGGCCTCAAGCCGCTGACCGTCGCGGTGCTCGACAACGGCGGCCACCTGAAGGCGCTCGAGCGCCAGGACGGCGCCAGCCTGCTGCGCCCGCAGGTCGCCCAGGGCAAGGCCTACGGCGCCCTGTGCCTCGGCCTGGGCTCGCGGGCGCTGCACAAGCGCGCCGAGGAGCAGGCCTATTTCGTCAACGCGGTCAACGCGCTGGCCGACGGGGCGCTGGTGCCGGTGGCCGGCGGCGTGCTGGTCCGCGATGCCGCCGGCGCGATCCTGGGCGCCGTCGGCATCACCGGCGACACCTCGGACAACGACGAGGCCTGCGCGGTCACGGCGATCGTCGCGGCCGGTTTCACCGCCGACGCGGGCTAGCGCAGCGGCGCAGCGAACGTCCACGCCGGACCGGCCTGAACGGCCGGCGTGCTCCCTCGCCGCGGCCGGAACGGGTGCGGGCAGCGGCGAGGCGCTACACTTGGCCGTGCACTTCCCGGCGACGGACCGACCGAGCTCGATGCACCGACCCCTGCGCGGATCGCGCCCCCTCCGCCTGCTGCTGCTCTGGCTGGCACTGCTCGCCGGCGCCGAGGCCGCGCACGCGCAGCAGCTGCCGGCCGCGGAGGCCCTGCGCGAGGCCCTGCGCGACCGCGTAGGGCTGCCGCTGGTGCCGGGCGAGAGCAGCGTCGACAGCGTCCCGCTGCAGGCCCGCGAGGAGTTGACGCGGCTCTACCTGCTGCGCTTCTTCCAGCCGGCCTGGATCAGCGTCGACGGCACACCCCTGCCCCAGGCGCAGCAGTTCGCCGAGCGCCTGGGCCAGGTCGAGTCCGACGGGCTGCGTGCGGCGACCTACCGCCAGCGGGTCATCGCCGAGCGCATCGCGGCCCTGACCGGCGACCCCGCGTCGATCACCCTCGAACAGCTGGTCGACCTGGAGATGCTGCTGACGGACGCCTGGCTGACGCTGGCCGACCACCTGTTGCGCGGCCGGCTCGACCCGGAACAGCTGCAGGACCAGACCCTGGCCACGCCACGCGAGCTCGACCTGGTCGTGCTGCTGGACACCGCGCTGGCCGAGGGCGACCCGGTCGGGGCGCTCGACTCGCTGCAACCGACCTACCCCCAGTACGCGCGGCTGCGCGAGGCGCTGGCTCGCTACCGCGAGCTGGCCCTGCAGCCGGAGCCGCCGGCGCTGCCCGCGGGCGCCGCGCTGCGCATCGGCGACCTCGACGAGCGCGTGCCGCTGCTGCGCCAGCGCCTGCGCTACCACGGCGACCTCGGCGAGGATGCGGCGCTCGACAGCCCGCGCTTCGACGGCGAGGTCGATGCCGCGGTGCTGCGTTTCCAGGCCAGGCACGGCCTCGAGGCCGACGGCATCGTCGGCCGCGGGTCGCGCGCGGCGCTGAACGTGGCGCACCCTCAGCGCGTGCAGCAGATCGAGGCCAACCTGGAGCGCTTCCGCTGGCTGCCGCAGTCGCTGGAACCGCGCCACCTGCGGGTCAACATCGCCGACTTCAGCCTCGAGGTGATCGAGGAGGGGCAGCGGGTGCTGGCGATGGACGTGATCGTCGGCCGTCCGTACCGGCAGACACCGGTGTTCAGCGGCCGCCTCACCTACCTGGTGTTCAGTCCCTACTGGCACATCCCCGACTCGATCGCGCGCAAGGACATCCTGCCGCGCGCGCAGCGCGAACCCGAGAAGCTGGTCGCCGACGGCTACCGCGCGCTGTCGGGCTGGGGCGCCAACGAGCGCGAGATCGACCTGCTCGGCGTCGACTGGAGCCGCTACTCGCGGCGCAACCTGCCGTACCGCTTCCGCCAGGACCCCGGGCCGCGCAACGCGCTCGGCCGGGTCAAGTTCATGCTCCCGAACCGCTTCAGCGTCTACCTGCACGACACCCCGGCGCAGGAGCTGTTCGACCGCAACCAGCGCGATTTCAGCAGCGGTTGCGTGCGTGTCAGCCAGCCCCTCGAACTGGCGACCTACCTGCTGCGCGACGACCCGCGCTGGAGCGCCGAGACGATCCGGGCGGCGATGGATTCGGGAACCGAGCAGAACGTCAGCGTGCCGCGCGCGGTCCCGGTGTACGTCTACTACCTGACCGCCTGGGTCGACGACGCCGGCCTGATGCAGTTCCGCGAGGACATCTACGAACGCGACCGGCGCCTGCTCGAGGCGCTCGGGGCGAACTGAGAGTCCCGGGGTTGCCGCCCGAGCGGGCGGGCTCAGCGCCGGCGCGAGAACAGCGGCCGGCCCAGGCTCAGGTAGAGGCTGTCGTGGCTGCCCTCGGCGATCCCGGCCGCCAGGTACAGGGGGCCGACCGGGGTGTCGATGCCGACGAACAGGCTGCCGGCGAGCAGCATGTCGCTGAACACGTCACCCTCATCCTGCCAGACGTTGCCCGATTCCAGCGACATGCCGAGGTAGACCGGCAGCAGGTTGAAGTCGTTGACGCGGCGGTAGAGTACCGCCGCGAGCTGGCCGAGGTGCTGCCCCGACAACTCGTTCTCCTGGAATCCCGACAGGCGCAGGAAACCGCCACCCTGGAACTGCGCCGCCAACGGGGCATCGTCATCCGGGGTGGTCAGGTAGGTGCCCGAGAGGATCAGCGTGTTGCGCTGCCAGGTGACCGGGTACGCGAGGTTCAGCAGCAGCTGGTCGTACTCCTCGTCGGCACCGAGGGCGTCGTTCGAACCGTGCCACGCGAGTTGCCCGAAGGCGCCGCGGTGCGGGAAATTCACGTCGTCGAGGGTGTCGACCGAGAATTCGGCACGGAATTCGCCGAGCTCGAAATCGAAGTCGTCGAACAGCGCGCCGTCACCGATACGCAGGTCGGCCGCGCCGCTGGCGCGGTACAGGGAGGCCTGCAGGCGCGCCCAGTCGCCGAGGTTGCGACCGGCGGCCAGCTCCCCTTCCCACAAGCGCACGCGGTACTCGGCGAGGCGGTCGCTGCCGGAGAAGAGGTTGCTGTTGAAGCTGCCACCGAGCAGGCGTGCCGAGGTGAACCAGCGCTGGCCGGGGTCGAGCGGCTGGTAGAGCTCCGCCCCTAACACGGGGTCCTCGCCCAGCTGGCCGAGCACGCGCAGCTCGCCGTTCAGCTCGTTGAGCAGCGTGCGCGTGTAGGCAAAACCGAAGTTGAACAGGCTCTCGCCGTTGAAGTCACCGGAGATGGCGAAGCCCGCCTGCAGGTAGTTCGGACCCCAGGAGCGCTCCTTCACGTTGATCACCAGTCCGCTCCGGCCACCCTCCTCGACCACCTCGTAGCGGATCGTCTCGAAGATCTCCAGGCCGTAGAGCCGGCCGATCTCGCGTTCCAACGCGGCGACGTCGAGGGGCTGGCCTGCGACCAGCCCGGCGTAGCGGTTGACGTAGCGCCGGATCACCTCCTCGCCGAGCGACGAGGCGTTCTCGATGCGCACGAAGTCGATCACCGGCGTGGGCGCCGTTCCTGCCGTCGCCGGGTGGGCCTGGCGGTGGGCGGCGTAGCGCGCGTGGTCGATTCCCAGTTCGCGCAAGCGGGACAGCACCTGCTCGGCGGCCGTGACGCCGACCGGGATCGCCTCGTCGGCGCGGGCGAAGTCGGAGGTGGTGATGTCGCCGAGGTCCGGCACGATCAGCAGGTCGTCCGCCCGGAGGGTGGCGATCTGCGCCTCGGTGTTGCGCCGGGTCAGGAAGCCGATCAGCTGGTTGGTGATCGAGAAGATCGAGCGCACGCTCTCCGGTTCGTCGAGCGGTGTGCTGATGTCGACCGCGATGACCCGGTCGGCGCACAGTTCGCGGGCCACGCTGACCGGCAGGTTGTTGGCCACGCCGCCGTCGACCAGCAGCTTGCCGTCGATCTCGACCGCGGCGAAGCCACCGGGGATCGACATGCTGGCGCGCATCGCCTGCGCCAGCGATCCGTGACCGAGCACCACCTCGTTGCCGGTGCCGATGTCGGTGGCGACCGCCCGGTAGGGGATTGGCAGGCGGTCGAAGTCGTCGATCGTGGTCACCGGCAGCGTCAGCTTTTCGAACAGCAGGCTGATCTTCTGGCCCTGGATCAGGCCGGTGGGGAACTTGATTTCACCGTCGTCGCCGATCCCGGGCCGGCCCTTGATCAGGTAGAGGTCGTCGTCGCGCTTGCGCCGGAAGGATTTCTCATCGCGCGGCGGGTTGTCCTCGAAGGCGTCGGCCCAGTCGATGCTGGTGACGATCCGTTCCAGCTCGTCCGGGGTGTAGCCGGAGGCGTAGAGGGCGCCGACGATCGCCCCCATGCTGGTGCCGGCGATGCAGTCGATCGGCACGCGCTCGCGCTCGAGCACCCGCAGCACGCCGATATGGGCCGCACCGCGCGCCCCGCCGCCGCTGAGCACCAGGCCGGTGCGTGGCCGCTCTGCGGCCTGCGCGACACCTGCCCAGCAGGCCAGCAGCAAGGCGCCCAGCGCGCACAGGGTGCTTCTGTTCATCGGCGGGGTGGCTCAGCGTGCGCGGTCGCGGTCGCGGTCGAGCGCGGTGCGCAGCCGCTGGGCGTAGAAATCGAGTGATTGCTGCACCGTCTCCCAGTCGATCTGCTTGGCCTTCTTCTCGTCCTTCTGCGCCTCCTCGGCCTTGGCGATCTCGTCGCCGAGCTTGCGGTCGACCATGACGACGAGCCGCTGCTGGTTCCCGGCGTCGTACAGCTCGGCCTCGACCCCCGCCGAGTTCAGCGCCATCCGCATGCCCATCGCGTTGGCCGCCGTGGTCGCCACGAACCCGATCGGCGTGTAGCCGAGCAGGCTGCGCTTCTTGTCCTGCAGGTTCACGTCGACGATCGCCAGGCGCAGCCCGAGCACCCCCTTGCCGGTCCGGTCGACCACCGGGTAGTCGGGCTCCAGGCGGTCGATCAGCGCCTTGCGCAGCGTCTCGGTCAGGACCTTCATCTCGTCCGGGTTGATCCCCTTGTACTTGGAGTCCGGGTGGATCCAGATCTCGATCGGCTCGATCAGCACCTTGTCGTAGGCCGACAGCGACCCGCCCTCGTGGCGCCAGATCAGCGTGCCCGGGACGTCCGGGTTGTCCTGCATCTCCGGGTACTGCACCAGGAAGCCGGAGAAGCGTTCCGCGGCGACGGCGCCGACCGGCAGCATCAGGCTGAGGAGCAGGGTGACCAGGCGGGCGCGGTGCGTGGCAATCATGGCTGGGGTCTCCGTCTCGTGGCTTGGGGATGGATGGCGGCTGTGGGCGGCCCGACAGTGTGCATGAGTCTAGGTGGGACAAGACCTCGCTGCTATCGACGTCGGTCAGCTAGGCGAGACGTGGCTGCAGCGCGACCTGGCCGGATCGGTGCCACGGTCAGCAGGAGCGTGACCGCCCACGCGCGCTGCAGCAGAATGGTGACCCGCTCCACCGCCTGCGGATCCAGCCCCGATGCCCCGAAAACTCCCCCTGCGCTTGCTCTCCGCGCTCCTCGGCGGGTTGCTGCTGACCGCGCTTGCCGCGCACGCGCAGCAGGGCCCGCCAGACGACGAGCAGGCGCTGTTGGAGATACCGCTCGGTGGCCAGCCATTCAGCGGAGATCTCGACGGCATGCTCGAACGCCGCCAGATCCGCGCGCTGGTGGTCACCAACCGGACCCACTACTTCGTCGAGCGGGGTCGCCAGTACGGACTCTCCTACGAGAGCCTGAAGGCCTTCGAGGCAGCAGTGAACAAGCGCCACAAGAGCGCTGCCAAGCATCTGCGCACGCACGTCGTGTTCATCCCGGTGTCGCGCGACCAGCTGCTGCCGGCCCTGCGCGACGGCTATGGCGACATCGCGGTGGCCGCGCTGACCATTACCCCGGAACGGCAGAAGCAGGTCGATTTCGCCACCCCGATGACCAGCGGTATCGACGAGATCGCCGTGACCGGGCCGAAGTCACCACCCCTGGTGACCGTCGACGATCTCTCGGGTAACGAGGTTTTCGTGAGGAAATCTTCGAGCTATTACGAGCACCTGGTTGCCTTGAACCGGCGCTTCAAGGCAGCGGGCCGCGCCCCGGTGAGACTGCGCGAGGCCCCCGAGACACTCGAGGACGAGGACCTGATGGAGATGGTCAGCGCCGGGCTGGTCGGCATCGTCGTGGTCGACGACTACAAGGCCAGGCTGTGGGCGAAGATCCTGCCCGACCTCGTGCTGCACCCGGAGGTCGCGGTCAACCGGGATGGCCAGTTCGCCTGGATGATCCGTCACGGCAGCCCCAAGCTGAAGGCGGAAATCGACGCCTTCGCGGCCAAGCACCGTCAGGGCACGCTGTTCGGCAACACCCTGATCAAGCGCTACACCGGCAGCACGCGGTTCATCGACACGGCGACCGGCGACGCCGACCTGCAGCGTTTCCGCCGGGTGGTCGAGCTGTTCCGCGAGTACGGCGACCGCTACAAGGTCGACCACCTGTTGATGATGGCGCAGGCCTACCAGGAATCCCGTCTCGATCACTCGGTGAAGAGCCCGGCCGGCGCGATCGGCATCATGCAGATCATGCCGTCGACCGGCGCGGAACTCGGCGTCGGTGACATCGCCAAGCTCGAGAACAACGTGCACGGCGGGGTCAAGTACCTGCGCTCGCTGATCGACCGCTACTTCGCCGACCAGCCGATGTCCGACCTCGACAAGATGCTGTTCGGCTTCGCCGCCTACAACGCCGGGCCCGGGCGCGTCCGCCAGCTGCGCGGCGAGGCGACTAAGCAAGGTCTCGACCCGAACCGCTGGTTCAACCAGGTGGAGCGCGTCGCGGCGCGCAAGATCGGCGCCGAGACCGTCAACTACGTCGCCAACATCTACAAGTACTACGTCGCCTACCGGCTGTTGCAACAGCAGCAGCAGGAACGTGAACAGGCGCGCAGGGAGCTGCGCGAGGGGCGTTGAGCGGGAGGCGCCGGGGTCGCCGGCCGGCTAGAAGTCGAGGCGCAGCGCGCCGCCGGCGCGGAACCGCGTGCGCGACCCCTCCTCCTCGATCCACGGGCTGTCGGCGGCATCGCCGATGAAGCGGTCCGCGCCGAGGATGCCGACCAGGCTCCACTGCGGGCCGACGTCGTAGGTGGCGGACAGGGTGAAGCCGATGTCGGAGAAGTTGCTCTCCGGCCGGTACTCCTGGTGCAGCCCGCCCTCCTCGCCGAGCGCACCGTTACCGTAGCTGCGGCGCAGGAACTCGCTGCTGGCCCAGGAGGTGCTCGCGGCGTAGGAGAGGGTCAGGCGCTCGCTGAGCACGTGGCGGTAGGCGACCGTCAGGTCGAGCAGCGCCCCGCCCTGGTGTTCGGCGAGCTCGCGGGTCAGCGCGCCGCTGAGCTGCCAGGCGCCGTGATCGAAGGCCAGGTAGCCGCCGGCGAACAGCCGCCCGCGCTCCTCTGGCAGCAGCTCGGAGGCGTAACCCGAGAGCTCTGCGGCATCCCAGCGGTAACCTACCAGCGGCCCGGCCTGCAGACCGTCCCAGCCGGTCGAGTCGAAGGCGAAACGCAGCTCCAGCGGGTCGCGCGCGATCCCCTGGGCGGCCAGCCTCGCCTCCTGCAGCGAGTCACTGCCGCTGGTCTCCGTGCTGCGGAGCGGATCGGCACGGGCAGTGGCGCTGCAGAGCCCCCACCCCAGCAGCGTCGCGAGCAGGAGCCGCGGCAGCACTGTGCCAGGCAGCGCCGGGCGCGCATCCACGGTCTGGGTGGCAGGCGTGTTCACGCAACCAGCATAGACGCTGTACGGCGTGCTGGGTAATCGGCCCGCGGTACAGGGCGGGGGCTACAGGTGGTCGATGTAGGGCAGCCGTGACAGCAGGCCGGAGCCAAGGGCGCGCCAGCTGCTCCGCGGCTCGAGGAACGCGCCGATCGAGCCGCTGATGGCGGCCGCCAGCTCGGGGCTGTCGACCAGCACCACGGACTCGGTGTTCAGGTAGGCCGAGCGTGGATTGAGGTTGAACGAGCCGACGATCATGGCGCCGGTCGAACACGGCGCTCTTGCCGTGCAGCCCGTAGCGCACGCTGTCGCCGCAGCCGGCCTGCCCTGGCGGAGGTTCCCGGCAGGCGCGGGCGACAGGCTCGACGGTCGCACAGCGGCCGGGGGCGGCGTGGTGGCGCAGGCGCCGGCCAGCAGGCAGGCGAGCAGAGCCATGCGCGCTTCAACGGCCCCTTTCTTGCCGCGTGACGGGAGCGCCCAGGGCCTGCTGCGCGGGGACGTCGATGGCGAGCTGCCGGCGGGCTAAGATGCGCGGAAACTAGCACAGGTCGAGCGCATGCAGCGCCATCCCGAATTCGCGCAGGCCGCCGGCCTGATCTACCTCAACCACGCCGCGGTGGCACCGTGGCCGCAGCGCACGCGCGCGGCGGTGGAGCGCTTCGCGGTCGAGAACCACCTGCACGGCGCGCGCCACTACCGTGACTGGATGGAGGTCGAGGAGCGGCTGCGCGAGCGCCTGCGCCGCCTGGTCAACGCGGCCGACAGCGGCGAGATCGCGCTGCTCAAGAACACCTCGGAAGGGCTCTCGGTCGTCGCCCACGGCCTCGGCTGGCGGCCCGGCGAGAGCGTGGTCAGCGCGCGCGAGGAGTTCCCGTCGAACCGGGTGCCGTGGCAATCGCTGCAGCGCCTCGGCGTCGAGACCCGCCTGGCCACGCTCGACGGCGCCGCGGACCCCGAGCAGGCGCTGTTCGACCTGGTCGACGACTCGACCCGGCTGCTCGCGGTCAGCGCGGTGCAGTACGGCCGGGGGCTGCGCATGGACCTGGCGCGGATCGGTCGCTTCTGCCGCGAGCGCGGGCTGCTGTTCTGCGTCGACGCGATCCAGCAGCTCGGCGCGCTGCCGTTCGATGCACGGGCGATCGGTGCCGATTTCGTCGTCGCCGACGGCCACAAGTGGCTGCTGGCCCCCGAGGGGCTGGCGCTGTTCTACTGCCGCGGCGAGCTGCTCGAGCGGCTGCAGCTGCACCAGTACGGCTGGAACATGCTGGCCGCGCGCGGCGACTACGAGCGGCTCGACTGGCAGCCGGCCGGCGACGCGCGCCGCTTCGAGTGCGGCAGCCCGAACATGCTCGGCATCCACGCCCTCGACGCCAGCCTGTCGCTGCTCGAGGAGGTCGGCATGACGACGGTGGGCGAGCGCGTCAGCGCCAACGCGGACCGCCTCGCCGGCGCCCTGCGGGCACGCGACGACTGTACCCTGCTGTCGCCGCAGGAGCCGCGCCGGCGTGCCGGGATCGTCTGCTTCCGCCCCCGCCACGCGGCACCGGAGCCGCTCCACCGGCGGCTGCAGGAGGCCGGTGTGATCTGCGCGCTGCGCGGCGGCGGCATCCGGCTGTCGCCCCACTTCTACCACGGCAGCGACGATATCGCCGCGGCCATCGAGGTGATCGGCGGCGTGCTCGATGCGGCGCGCTGAGCCCGGTTCCACCACCCTCCCACAGTTGGCATACTGGCGCGGTGAAGCGACCCGCCCCGCCAGCACCCCGGCGCCCCTGCCCGCATGCACGCCTGCCGCGCCAGCTGTAGCCTGCGCAGCTGCCTGCGCAGCTGGTACGCGACGCCGCTCGGCAGCGCGCTGGCGGCGGCCGAGCGGGCGCAGCTCGAGCCGCTGCTGCCGCGCATGTTCGGCTTCCACCTGCTGCAGGTCGGCGCGCTGCCGCCCGACGCGGGACTGCTCGAGAGCAGCCCGATCCGCCATCGCGTGGTGCTCGACAGCGACCGCCTGGCCGGCGGCTGCGGGCTCGCGGCGCAGCCGACCGCGCTGCCGATCGCCGCGGACAGCGTCGACGCGGTGGTGCTCTACCACGCGCTGGAGTTCGAGCACGACCCGCACCAGGTGCTGCGCGAGGCCGAGCGGGTGCTGATCGCCGAGGGCAGCCTGATCGTGATCGGCTTCAACCCGTACAGCCTGTGGGGGCTGCGCGGCTGGCTGCGGCGGCGGCGTGGCGACGCGCCCTGGTGCGGCCGCTTCGTCGGCCTGCCCCGGCTGCGCGACTGGCTGGCGCTGCTCGGTTTCGACGTCGAGCTGTCGCGCACGCTGTTCTTCCGCCCGCCGCTGCAGCGCCCCGGGATGCTCGCCCGGCTGGAGCGGCTGGAGCGCGCCGGGGCGCGCTGGTGGCCGCCGTTCGGCGGCTGCTACCTGGTCGCCGCGCGCAAGCGCGTGTCGACGCTGACCCCGATCAAGCCGCGCTGGCGGCCGCGCCGCGGCCTGCTGCCGGCCGGCCTGGCCGGGCCGACCACGCGCAGGACCGGCACCCTTGGCTGAGGTCGAGATCTTCACCGACGGCGCCTGCCGCGGCAATCCCGGTCCCGGCGGCTGGGGCGTGGTGCTGCGCAGCGGCGGCCACGAGCGGGAGCTCTCCGGGGCCGAGGCCCAGACCACCAACAACCGGATGGAGCTGACCGCGGCGATCGAGGCGCTGCGCGCGCTGAAACGCGCCTGCCGGGTCGAGCTGACCACCGACTCGCAGTACGTGCGCCAGGGCATCACCGCCTGGCTGCCCAACTGGCGCAAGCGCGACTGGAAGACCAGCGACCGCAAGCCGGTCAAGAACGTCGACCTGTGGCAGGCGCTGGAACGCGAGGCGGCGCGCCACCAGGTCAGCTGGCACTGGGTGCGCGGCCACAGCGGCCACGCCGAGAACGAGCGCGCCGACCGCCTCGCCAACCTCGCCATCGACCGCCTGCTGGCGGGGCGGGGCGCGCGATGACCCTGCGCCAGGTGGTGCTCGACACCGAGACCACCGGTCTCGACCCGGCCGCCGGTCACCGGGTGATCGAGATCGGCGCGGTCGAGCTGCTCAACCGCCGCCCGACCGGCAACCGCTTCCACCGTTACCTGAACCCCGAGCGCGCGATCGACGAGGGCGCGGTCGAGGTC
>DATCZX010000379.1:0-2777 GCA_036525695.1 Gammaproteobacteria bacterium
GGCAAAGCCGGCTCCGCGGCGTTCGCTTGGAAGCGCGCAGATGAACAAGCTCCAGTGGGTCATCGGCGCGCTGATCCTGTTCCTGCTGCTGGCCGTGCCGCCGTTCCTGAAGAACTACGGCGTCTACCTGTTCAGCTACTGGCTGGTGTTCGTCATCGCCACGATGGGCCTGAACCTGACCGTCGGCTACGCGGGCCAGAAGTCGCTCGGCCATGCCGCCTTCTTCGGCATCGGCGCCTACACCTCGGCGATCCTGACCACCCGCTTCGGCTGGAGCCCGTGGCTGGCGATGGCGCTGGCGCTGCTGATCGTCTGGCTGCTGGCGACGCTGATCGCGCGGCCGATCCTCAAGCTCAAGGGTCACTACCTGGCGATGGCGACGCTCGGCCTCGGCATCATCGCCAACATCGTGATGAAGCAGGAGGTCGACTGGACCGGCGGGCCCGACGGCATGGGCGGCATCCCGGGGCTGAACCTGCTCGGCTGGACCATCGACCGCGACCTCGAGTGGTACGGCGTGATCGCGGTGACCATGCTGGCCACGGTGCTGCTGTCGCTGAACCTGATCGACTCACGCGCCGGGCGCGCGCTGCGCGCGGTGCACGGCTCCGACGTCGCCGCGCAGACGCTCGGCATCGACACCGCGAAGGTCAAGGCGCAGGTGTTCGTGCTCTCCGCGCTGCTGACCTGCTTCACCGGCAGCCTGTTCGCGCACCAGCAGGGCTTCGTCAGCCCCGACTCGTTCAGCTTCTTCTTCTCGATCGAGCTGGTCACGATGGTGGTGCTGGGCGGCCTCGGCTCGACCTACGGCGCGGTGTTCGGCGCCGTGCTGCTGACCTTCCTGCCCGAGATCCTGGTGGTGTTCGAGGACTACGAGGTGCTGATCTTCGGCGCCATCCTGATGTCGATCATGATCTTCCTGCCGCAGGGGCTGTTCGTCGGCGTCACCCGCGGCGCCGGCGCGCTGTGGCGCCGCCTGCGTTCCGGCGGCGACGGCGGCAGCCGCGGCCGGCCCGGCACCGCGGAGACCTGAGCATGGCGCTGCTCGAGGTCCGCGAACTGGAGAAGGCGTTCGGCGGCATCGCCGCGATCAGCGACCTGTCGTTCGGCGTGCCCGAGGGTCAGATCTACGCGGTGATCGGCCCGAACGGGGCCGGCAAGACGACGCTGTTCAACATGCTCTCCGGGGTCTACGTGCCGAGCGCCGGCGAGATCCACTTCGCCGGCGCCAGCCTCGCCGGCCTGGCGCCGCACCAGGTCGCCACGCGCGGGATCGCGCGGACGTTCCAGAACCTGCAGATCTTCTTCAACATGACCGCGCTCGAGAACGTCATGGTCGGCTGCCACCAGCGCACCCGCAGCGGGCTGGTCGGCGCCGCGCTGCGCCTGCCGCGGGTGCTGCGCGAGGAGCGCGAGGTGCGCGCCTGGGCGCGCGCCGCGCTGGCGTTCTGCGGCCTCGAGGCGATCGCCGACACGCCGGCCGACGCGCTGC
The DNA here is from genome assembly GCA_036525695.1 of Gammaproteobacteria bacterium. Taxonomy (GTDB): domain Bacteria; phylum Pseudomonadota; class Gammaproteobacteria; order QNFN01; family QNFN01; genus DATCZX01. The sequence continues at coordinate 1,493 of DATCZX010000379.1, forward strand.
CCTACGGCGCGCTGAAGAAGCTCGAGATCGCCCGCGCGCTGGTCGCGCAGCCGCGCCTGCTGCTGATGGACGAGCCGGCCGCCGGGCTCAACGACACCGAGACGGTCGAGCTGCGCGCGCTGGTCCGGCGCATCCGCGACAGCGGCATCACGGTGCTGATCGTCGAGCACAACATGGGCCTGGTGATGGAGGTCTCCGACACCGTGCTGGTGCTCGACTACGGCAGCAAGCTGGCCGAGGGGACCACCGCGGAGGTGCAGAACGACCCGCGGGTGATCGCCGCCTACCTCGGCGGGGAGGTGCAGTATGCCGTCGACTGAGCGGCCGCTGCTCGAGGTCACCGACCTGGCCACCCACTACGGGCCGATCCAGGCGATCCACGGCGCCTCGCTCGAGGTGCGCCAGGGCGAGCTGGTCGCCATCGTCGGCGCCAACGGCGCCGGCAAGACCACGCTGATGCGCACCATCTCCGGGGTGCAGCCGGCGAGTGCGGGGCGCATCGTCTTCGACGGCCAGGAGATCACCCGGCTGCCGGCGCACAAGATCGTCGCCGCCGGCATCTGCCAGGTGCCGGAGGGGCGCCAGGTGTTCGCACCGCTCAGCGTCGAGGACAACCTGCGCCTCGGCGGCTACAGCCGGCGCCAGGACCCGGCCTGGGTCAACGGCCAGATCGAGCGGGTCTACGCGCTGTTCCCGATCCTGCGCGAGAAGCGCGCGCAGGCCGCCGGCAACCTCTCGGGCGGCCAGCAGCAGATGCTGGCGATCGGCCGCGCGCTGCTCGGGCGGCCGCGCCTGCTGCTGCTCGACGAGCCGTCGATGGGGCTGGCGCCGCTGCTGGTCGAGGAGATCTTCCGCGTGGTCCGCGAGCTGCACGCCGGCGGCGTCACCGTGCTGCTGGTCGAGCAGAACGCGCGCGCCGCGCTGCAGATCGCCGACCGCGGCTACGTGCTCGAGACCGGCAAGGTGATCAAGACCGCGCCCGCCGCCGACCTGCTCGAGGACGAGGCGGTGCGCAAGGCCTACCTGGGCCACTGAGCAGACCCCGGCGCCGCGCCCCCGGGCCGGTTCCGCACCCGCGAATTCCAGGCCAGGAACACGAGGAACAGCGATGTACGTCGACCGCATCATGACCCGCGACGTGGTCACCGTGAGCCCCGAGACCAAGCTCGCACGGCTCTCCGAACTGATGAAGCAGCGCAAGCTGCGCCACCTGCCGGTGGTCGACGGCGCCGGGCACCTGCTCGGCATCCTGTCGCACCGCGACGTGCAGCGTGCCGAGCCCTCG
>DATCZX010000380.1:0-2929 GCA_036525695.1 Gammaproteobacteria bacterium
GCTTCACCGGCGCCGACCTGGTCGGCGACGCCAACCAGCTCAGCTACGCGCTGACCTCGCGCTGGCTCGACGCCGGCGACGGCAGCGAGCGCGCGCGGCTGGGCCTCGGCCAGGTGCTCTACTTCCGCGACCGCAAGGTGACGCTGCCCGGCGAGGCGGCCGCCACCGCGTCCAGCTCGCCGCTGGTCGGCGAGGCGTTCGCCGCGCTCGGCGGCGGCGTCGGCGTCAGCGGCGCGCTGCACTGGGACCCGCACGACAGCGAGACCGACCTCGGCGCGCTGGCGCTCGACTACCGCCCGGCCAGCGACCGGCTGGCGCGCCTCGGCTACCGCTACAACCGCGCCACGCTGGAGCAGGCCGACCTCGCGCTGAGCTGGCCGGTCAGCGAGCGCTGGCAGTTCGTCGGCCGCTGGAACTACTCGCTGCGCGCCTCGACCAGCCTCGAAACCTTCGCGGGAATCGAGTATAAGAGCTGCTGCTGGTCGGCCCGGGTCGTGGTCCGCGAGTACGCCCGCGACAGCGTGACCCCGGACGACAAGGACCTGGCCGTGCTGTTCCAGCTCGAGCTCAAGGGGCTCAGCCGGGTCGGCCAGGACATCGGCAATTTCCTCGCCGCTAGCATCCCGGGTTACCGGGAGCCGGAGTGATCGCGGCCACCACCGCCCCAGACGGATGACCAGGACACCATGAAGCTGCATACCCCCCTGCGTGCCGGCACGGCGACCCTGCTGCTCGGCCTGCTGCTCTGCGGTCCGGCGACCGCGGCAGACACCATCGACACCATCGCCGCGGTGGTCAACGACGGCGTGATCACCAGCAGCGAGCTGAACCGGCGCCTGCGCCTGGTCCGCGACCAGCTGCAGCAGCAGAAGAGCACGCCCCCGCCCGCCCCGGTGCTCGAGCGCCAGGTGCTCGAGCGGATGATCGTCGAGGAGCTGCAGATGCAGTCGGCGGCGCAGAGCGGCATCAGCGTCGACGACATCGAGCTGAACAACTCGCTGCGCGACATCGCCCGCCGCAACAACATGAACCTGCTCCAGTTCCGCGAGGTGCTCGAGCGCGACGGCTACGACTACAACCGCTTCCGCGAGGACATCCGCAAGGAGATGCTGATGACGCGGCTGCGCGAGCGCCAGGTCAACAGCAAGATCAGCGTCAGCGACCAGGAGGTCGAGCACTTCCTGCAGCGCGAGGCCAGCTTCGGCGAGCGCAACGTCGAGTACCGCCTCGGCCACATCCTGGTCTCGGTGCCGGAGGGGGCCAGCCCGGAGCAGATCGGCCGCGCCCGGGAGAAGGTCGAGCGGCTGCTGCGGCAGCTGCGCGAGGGGGCCGATTTCTCCGCGCTGGCGATCGCCGAGTCGGACGGCCAGCAGGCGCTGCAGGGCGGCGACCTCGGCTGGCGCGACAGCGGCCAGATCCCGCGGCTGTTCGGCGACAGCGCGCGCGCGCTCGCGCTGGGCGCGGTCAGCGAGCCGATCCGCAGCCCGAGCGGCTACCACCTGGTCAAGCTGCTGGACAAGCGCGGCGAGCAGGCGGCGATGGTCACGCAGACCCGGGTCCGGCACATCCTGGTGCGCACCACCTCGCTGGTCAGCGACAACGAGGCGCGCCTGCGGCTCGAGCGGCTGCGCCTGCGCATCGCCAACGGCGAGGAGTTCGAGGCGCTGGCGCGGGCCAACTCCGACGACCCGCTGAGCGCGACCAAGGGCGGCGAGCTGGACTGGGTCTCCCCGGGCGAGCTGGTGCCGCCGTTCGAGCAGGCGATGAACGCGCTGGCCCCCGGCGAGCTCAGCGAGCCGGTCAAGAGCCAGTTCGGCTGGCACCTGATCCAGGTGCTCGAGCGGCGCGAGCGCGACATGAGCGAGGAGCTCAAGCGCAACCAGGCGCGCCTGGCGCTGTTCAAGCGCAAGGTCGAGGAGGAGACCCAGCTGTGGCTGCGGCGCCTGCGCGACGAGGCCTACGTCGACCTGCGTCTCGGCGAGAGCTGAGCACGCCGCCCGTTCGATGCGCATCGCGCTGACCCCCGGCGAACCGGCCGGGATCGGGCCCGACATCTGCGTCCAGCTGGCCCAGCGCGACTGGCCCGTCGAGCTGGTCGCCTTCGCCGACCCCGGCCTGCTGAGCGCCCGCGCCGCCCAGCTCGGCCTGCCCCTGAGGCTGGCGCCGGTAGAACCCGGCGCGGCGCCGCGGGCCCAGGCCGCCGGCACGCTGACGGTGGCGCCGGTGGCGCTGGAGCAACCGGTCAGCTGCGGCCGGCTCGACCCGCGCAACGCCGGCTACGTCCTCGAGACGCTGCGCCGGGCCACCGCCGCCTGCACCGCCGGGCAGTGCGCGGCGCTGGTCACCGGCCCGGTGCACAAGGGGGTGATCAACGAGTCCGGGGTGCCGTTCAGCGGCCACACCGAGTTCCTCGCCGAGCTCGCCGGCGGCACCCCGGTGATGATGCTGGCCTGCCCGGAACTGCGCGTCGCGCTGGCCACCACCCACCTGCCGCTGGCCGCGGTGCCGCAGGCGCTGACCGGCGAGCTGCTGGAGCGGGTGCTGCGCGTGCTCGACCACGACCTGCGCCTGCGCTTCGGCTGCGCCGCGCCGCGCATCCTGGTCTGCGGGCTGAACCCGCACGCCGGCGAGGACGGTCACCTCGGCCGCGAGGAGATCGAGGTGATCGCCCCGGCGCTGGCGCGGCTGCGCGCCGGCGGGCTCGACCTGGTCGGGCCGCTGCCGGCGGACACCGCGTTCACCCCGCCGCGGCTGCGCGACGCCGACGCGGTGCTGGCGCTGTACCACGACCAGGGCCTGCCGGTGCTGAAGCACGTCGGCTTCGGCCGCGCGGTCAACATCACCCTCGGCCTGCCGATCGTGCGCACCTCGGTCGACCACGGCACCGCGCTGGAGCTCGCCGGCAGCGGCCAGGCCGACGCCGGCAGCC